>CAZHUR010000171.1:0-6017 GCA_964535395.1 uncultured Acidimicrobiales bacterium | reverse complement strand
GGTTCAACATCCCCGGCACGTCGAACACCGGTGGGCCCGAAACGGTAGCCCTCCTGCCTGGCCTCTAGGCCATGGCGCGCTGGGGCGAGGTTGTAGACAACGCAGCTCCAGAGAACGCACTCGAGTTTGAAACATCAACCTCGGGCGACATATCGCTTCCGGACGATGTAGAGACACCGTCCCAATCGGGGCGTCCGATGATGTTTACCGTCCTCGTCTTGATCGGAGCTTTGCTCGCCGGCCTTATCTGGCTCGACGGTCGCACCGAAGAACAGCAGGCATTGGCCACCCCACCGACAGAGCAAGTTCGACAGGCCGAAGAACAACCCGAGTCGCGTCCCGCCGAAGCTGTGGCGGTTCTTCCCGAGGTACTGAGCGTGCACCTCGGTGAAATCGAGGTCTTCGATGATCAACTCCTCGGCCTTCTGGCTCAACCGGGCGTTCAGTCTGCTGGCGGACCTCCGCTTGTTTCTTCACCCGACGGACAAGAGTGGAATGAGGTCCCGGTGAGCCTCTCGACCGCCGGTGAGCCCGCCGGGTCGAGCTATCGGTGGCTCAATCTCGAGACGATAGGTAACGAACTATCGATTCTCGGTTTTGACGCGAGCTCTGAAGTGGTGACGTTCCGGTCGCTGGACGGAGCCGCTTGGGAGCGCGTGGATCGAGGCCAATGGACTAGAGCCGATCAACAAGAAGTCTTCTCTAATGAAGGTCCATTTCTCTTTTTCTCGGCAACGGGTGCGGAGTTTGTTGGGTTGCGGTTCTTCGAGTCTGGCACCGTCACGTGCCCGGGCGACTCCGAAGCGACCCAACTCGGGCCCCACTTTCGAGTCACTGGCATCAACCGAGCGAACGGAGAGGTTCGTGTCGTCGCCGAGGAGGAGTTCAGCTTGGGCTCCAACTACTCGTTGACCGCCGTTGAGCTCTCGGGCGGCAGACTTGCAGATGTCTATCTCGGTCGTCTCGGTGACACAGGTCCAGGATGTGGGGGTAGAGACGTGTCTTTGTCTCAAGGTGAGTCCTTCGCCGAATTCTTCATCGTTGATTCAATAGCCGATACCGCCGAACGATGGACCGTGCCGACCAGCTTCCAAGGAGATGAAGAGCCGCTTTTTCTTGGCGAGTTTGTGAGCAACACCCTTCGTCGAATGCTCTTTACGTGGCGTGGAGAGCTTTGGACGTTTCAGCCAGACCAAGGAGGTATCTGGACTCGCATTTGGGATCCGAGAGAAACTCTACGATTCTCTGAAGTCCCCTCGTCGTACGTTCTGTCCGACAGCCAGACTCGGCTGTACGCGCTCGCCGACGGTCAGCTCTTGATCTGGGATTTTGTCGACTCGGGAGGCTTTCTCGATGTTGTTCCCAGCTCTATATCTCTCGAAGAGTCAGAAGCACCCGTTTCGGATTTCAGCTTTGGCAGGATCCTGTATGCGAACGACGACTTCGTCGTGCTGAATACGCCAATACAAACATGGAGGGTCGACCTGCCCGTGGAGCTGGGGTCGTGCGAGCGGCAGGTTGCACGCGCCGAACGCGTTCCCGACGTACTTCAAGTTCGCTGCCAGATGCGCTAGCCCAAACGCGTTGGCAACACACGCGAGATTCTTAACCTGCGATTGCCAGCCTCGGCGATACTGGAAGCATGGCTCTCAACGACCAACCACCCTCGGTTCGGGTCGAGATCGAAGGCCTAGTCACCCCCGAGCTCGACGCTCCCGATGTGATATCGGACGACGGTCAACCACCGCTTTGGGCAGGATTCGTCACGTTGGGCGTGTTGTTTGCGGTCGGCCTCGCGCTGTTCGTTCTCAGTTCCGGCGGCGACGACCCGGTCGATGAACAGGCTGAGGCCCCTGCGGCTGCGTTTGCTGAGGATGTTCCAGAGTTGATCCTCGCCGACTCGATTGGTCGCGAAGTAGACCCTGATCGCAAGGAGGCACAGCTACTCGATGTTTCGCTGTCCGACATCGAGCCGTTCGGAGACGGCTTGGTCGGGCTTGCCGGTTCGGAGTTCACCGGAGAGAGTCCAATACCAGAGTTGTGGTTTTCCGCGAGTGGCGAGGAGTGGGTGCAGATCGAAACAACGGTTCTTGATTCGGGCCTGAACCGTGACTCGTATTCGTGGGACGTGCTTCAATCGAATGGGCCGTTGCTGATTCTTGGCGGGACCGTCGATGGCGAGCGATCGTGGTTCACCTCGTCTTCGGCGGTCCTGTGGGAGCGCCTTGAGTTGGTCGTTCCGACAGAGGTGGTGCTCGATCGTCCGATCGCCACGACAGAAGACTCGGTGCTGTTCGCCGCCACGAACCCGACCGCTGTGCAGCCGCCCAGCTGCACGAACATCAGACCCGAGTTCTTTGTGATCGAGTTCTTCCTCGATGGCGGCGACGCAGAAATTCGGTTCGACGACGAGTTTCTCATCAGCCGACGATTGGATCGATCGTTCCCGATAACCGGTGACCTCGGCAGGCTGGGAGCAGTCGATGCCGGGGCTATCTTTGGCGAGGCCGCGAACTGTACTGAACCCGTCTCGCCCGACCGACTTCAGAGCTGGTTCAGGCTTGCGTCGCCAGACAGCGACGTGGTCGACTCGTTTCCGCTGGGTGATGAGCTGGCCATTGGTCAAAGGGCGGTCTTTCGTGGCTCGATCTCGTTATCCGACTCCGAGGAGGTGTACGTCCGCTACCTCGACGCGTTTGTCGAACGTCCTGAAGATGAGTGGTTTCTCTTCTCGAATGACGCTTCACTTTCACTCCTCAACCGTGAGACGGGCGAGTGGAGGGTAGTGACGAGTCCCGTGTTCTCCTATCGCGATGCAACCGACGACGGCTGGCTGTCCTCATCAGGTCGGCGAATGTTCTTTATCGACGGTAGCCAGCTGACCGCGGTCAATCTGGTCGACGCAGCTGACGAAGCACTTGAGTCGACGGCGACGTTCTCGATGTCAGATGAGACTCTGGTATCGCGCCTCAGCGCGGAGATTCTGTGGGCGTCTGACGCACAAGTCATCTTCGCAACAGGCGAAGCCAGTTGGATCGTCGATGCGCCCAACGTACCCGGTGCTGAGTGTGTTCCCCAGCTCATCGAAGATCGGGGCGGTGTCGGGATCGCACGGTTATCCTGCTGAATCGTGGGCGTCCGTGAACTTTCGGCCACCGCGGTCCACACTGAGTGATGGCCGAAGACGAAACAGAGCTCATGCACATTGAGTTCGAAAGCTCTGATGAGTCGTCGGTCGAGGCGCCCACAACGCTGTTGGACGGCTCGGGTTCTCGTTCGTGGCCGGCGTTGGTTGTGGCAGTGGTCGTTGGCGGCGTGCTCGCTGCGCTGATCTGGTTCAGCTCCGGAGGCGAGTCATCGGAGGCTCCCCAGGAGCTCGCCGACGAGCAGCCGGTCGTCGATGAAGTCGATGAAGTTGAAGAGGTCGAACCAGAAGAACCCACCGACGAAGAACCTGATGACTCGGTGATCCCACAGATCAGCAATGCGTCGTTGGCGATCGAGCCGCAACGTCTGGAAGGGTTCTCCGACGCTGTTCTGATCAATGGCGAGTTGATCGCAGTGGCGGAGTCATCGATTGCCGACGAGTTACTGAGCCCGCCGATCTCTCGTTCCATCGACGGGGTGACGTGGGAGCAGGTCTCGACCACCTCCTTCGTAGACGACGTCGAGAACTCGGTTGGATACTCGTGGTCGGGCATCAGACAATCTGGTGACGGCCTCACGATCACCGCAACAGACTTCGACAGTTCGAGAACCACCTTCGTTTCGATCGATGGAGTGGTTTGGGATCGCTTGTCGATAGAAGAATCTCCGGCGGCCGACATCTTCTTTGAGCCGCTATTGGTCGCCGAAGAGGTAACGGCGGGAGTGAGCGTTAGCGGCTCCGCAGTGCTTGCCGATTTTGTCGAAGTCCACACCACCGCCACCGATGTCGATACTCCGTGCTTCGTGGACAATCGATCGGTGATCAGCTGTGATGGACGCCGCTCTTGGGCTTTCACTGAAGACACGGTCGACAGCGTCGCCGGGTTCGACGCTGTGGTCGCCTGCCTGAGCGAGTTGTCCTTGGTAGGGCCCGACTTCGTGTTGTCGAACCTGGACGCGGTGGAGCCGCTAGACACTGCTGGTCTGCGTGTGTACATCGACCAGTTTCTTCCCACCGTTCTCACCGACGGTCGGATTGTAGGAATCGATGAACGCTTTCCATCGAGCGACCTCGCAGCATGCGACGGCTTGGCCAACCCAGACGAGATCGACCCTGATCCCTTCTATGTGTTCGATCCATCCAGTGGTACCACCCAAAGAGCAGCACTGCCTCCAGAGTTGCTCGGTGCCGGTGTTACCCAGGTGCTCGGCGAAGTCTCGGCCAGCCGAACGGATCTCTTTGTCGTCCGCGCCGACAATCGACTTTGGTCGCTGAACCTCGACATTGCCGAGTGGACCGAGGTGCAGGCGATCTTGGGTCCGGGTGATGAGTATGTGCTGTCCGAGTCGGGTGACCGCCTCTACTCGTTTGATGGCCGGGATCTGTTCGTGCTGGACCTCACCGTGTCCGGTAGGCAGCTCGAAGTTGACGTGGCGGTTGTGTACGTTCCGTTGCCGTCGTCATCGTCGGCCCCACAGATCCTGTCAGCGACCGGCGACCAAGTGCTCTTCGGGCTTTCGGGGTCAGCGTGGCGGCTCGATGTACCGAGTGGGTTGAGTTGCGCAGCGGAGTTGGCTGACGCCTTCTCCGGAGATGGCCTTGTCGTAGGCTGTTAGGCCATGGCCGATGACGAGCCGGGGCTCATCAACATCGAATTCGAGAGCGATGCAGGTTTGTCAGTGGACACGCCCGAAGCGGTTGCGGGCGGCGGTGGGTCCGGCCCGTGGCCGATGGTCATCGTTGCACTCATCGTAGGTGGGCTGCTCCTCGGCTTGATCTGGTTTAGTTCGGGAGACGATTCGTCCGCGGCACCTGAAGATCTAGAGGAGCAAGTCGATGCCCCAGTCGAGCCGGAGGACCCGCCCGAAGAAGAAGTCGTTGACGAGGTGGTCGACGAGCCTGTCATCCCTGCCTCTAGCAATGCTTCGCTCGCGGTCGAGACATTTCAACTCGAGAGCTTCTCAGAAGTGGCCCTCTTGGACGACGAGCTCTTTGCGCTTGATTCTGTGGCGTTTTCGGCTCCGACGAGCAGTCCACAGCTATGGCGGTCGCGCAATGGGACGAACTGGCAGCCTGTTGCGACCGAGGTTTTGGTCAACGGAGTACCGAGCACTATCGACTACGACTGGGCTGGGTTGTCGTCCTTCGACGGCGGTCTCAGTATCGACGGCCTCGCGACCGACTCGCAAATCTCATTGGTCTCACGCGATGGCGTTGTTTGGGAGCCTATTTCTGACGATGGGAGCATAGGACTTTTCCCGGTCGCAGCCCTCCCCGACGACTCGGTTGTGGGGGTCAGCATCCGCGGTTCGGAGGACCTTGCTCAGTTCGTAGAAGATCATACGACGGCTACGAACGTGGAATCCGTGTGCTTCGCTGAGCTTCAAACGGTGTTCGAATGCGACAGCGGCGTCGGGTGGGATATCACTGAAGAAACGATCGATAGTGCCGTTGGTTCAGAGGTGGTTCTGGAGTGCTTCGCTCGAGCGTTCACCGATTTTCGGCTCTTCCGAGAACTCTTCTTGGTCCATCCGGTCGGCGATACTTCAGCGACACAACCGTCCGAGGTCAGGCTCAATGCCTTCGCCGCGTCGTTGGTGGTGTTGCCCGATGGACGTCTTGCTGGCGCCAGTGAGCTGTTGCCCGAGCGCGACCTTACGCCTTGCGAGGGCCTTGAGGAGTTTGAGGAGGCCGATCCAGATCCGCTTTTCGTTCTCGATCTGATTCGTGACACGGTGGTCCGGTATCCCATTCCGTCGGGCTTTGAGGACAACGGTGTTCCCGAGGTGATCGGCGGAATTTCTGATGCAGGAACCAATCTTCTTCTCACGAAGTTCCGCGGGCAGCTTTGGTCGCTCGATCTCGATTC
>CAZHUR010000170.1:4285-6093 GCA_964535395.1 uncultured Acidimicrobiales bacterium | reverse complement strand
CCCGGTCATCAAGTTCGACATCACCGGTCACGACACGACAAACATCGCAGCGCAGAACGCTGATCTTTCCGGCAACTCTGCGACGCTCATCTCAGCCCAGGTTGCCTTTTGGGCTCCGGAGACCGAGTTGAGCGTTCCGGGAACGATGATTCAGAACGCGATCACCGGATCGGATACCGCAGTTCCGCTCAACACATCTGATGTTGATCCGATCCTGGTCCACGGAACCAACGGGCCGGTCGAAGAGTTCTCGGAGAATGCCAACGGCCTCGCGGGTCTGTCGAACAACTCGCCATATCCTCTCGTACCGCAGGTAACCGGCAACCCGGGCCGCTCGGTCCGCCACAACGTCCGCTACCAGAACGGTCCCTACAGCGAGGTGCAATGGGACACTGCCCTCGGGGACACGTGGCGGACATACGACCGACGGGAGCTGTTCAATGGTGGAACCGGCCGCGTCGTCAACAACGGCAGCAACGGCGTCGACGAGAACACTCCACGCTGGGACGGCGACGGTCAAACCCCTCGCGGCAACATTCTGACCGTCGTGAACACGATCAACACGATCACGTCGCTAGATGACGGCTCGGAGTTCTTCAGCCCGATCCACAGTTGTGTTGCTGTTGACACGACGCACCAAGAAGTCATTGGAATGCCCGAAGAGTTCCCGATCAGCCTGCGCGAGCCAAACCCTACGCAGAATTCTGCACAGCAGTCGATCTTCACGAACAGCCCTACGACCGGTGAACTGACCGGTACACGCGCAACACCGATTGCCCAGGTGCTTACCTCTGTCACTGGCAACGCCCAGGTCAACTACTCGGGCATCTCGGGCCCGGCTGTGAACGTCGACGATCCGGAGCTTGATTGGGTTCTTGAAGTTGCTGAACTCACAGATCCAGGAAATGGCGTCGCTCTCCACACGGTGACCTGTAACGGTGACGAAGGAACGTGGATCAATGCCACGGACGAGGACGCCTTGGAGGATCTCGTAACCGACACGCTCCCCGACGACACCCCTGTCTATGGGAACGTAACTCACTTCCGTCTTCGTAGCGCTGGTGATGTAGCGTGGAACTCCGACTTCTTCGCAGCCAATGGAACCACGTCATACGGCGCAAGCATGTTGTTGAACTTCCAAGTTCGCGTCAAGGACGACCCACTGGTTCAGATCGCCGAACAAGAGCTGTTCATCTACGCAGCCCGCGCCACGGGCGACTGGGATGGTACTGATCAACCTCCGACAACCAGCTGCACGAACACCTCTGTTTTCCGCGATGGAGCGAACACCCTAATTCCAGACGGTTGGTGCAACCTCCCGTTCCAGGATGACGGTGCCGATACCCTCGACGCTCGGAACGGTGACCTCAAGGATGACTTTGATACCTCCGCCGGTGAGCAGTTCGGCAACCTTGGCACCCTGTCGGCTCACGCCGATGTTGTGTACATCATCGAGCCCGAGTTGGCGATTTCGAAGATCAACACCGAGGGACCCGTTGACATTGTTGCCAATGGTCAGACGGTTGAGTTTGAAATCAATCCCCGTGTTGTTGGTTCGTCGTTGGACACGGTCAACAACGTGAGGGTGACCGATGTGTTGCCGGCGACGATGACCTTTGTTGGGTTCACGTCTTTGCCAGCGCAAGGTACGTGTACGGGCGGTCAGACGATCACTTGTACTTATGGTGATCAGCCTGGTGGTTGGGGCTCGCTCGGTGAGGGCAGGTTCAGCTTCGAGGTTCTGATCACCGATGCTGGCCCGAACGCGACGTTGACCAACACGGCAACCGTTAGGGGTGAGGATTCTC
>CAZHUR010000170.1:0-4185 GCA_964535395.1 uncultured Acidimicrobiales bacterium | reverse complement strand
ACAGCTGACGAGGTGACTGCTCTTCACTTCGATATTGGAACGCTCGATAGGGGCGCCACCGAAGTGATCGATATTCAACTCACAACCGTTGGCGCTACCTGTGGCGACATTTGGACGAACAACTTTGGTGCACGAACCTTTGGTCTGTTGCTTTCAATCCGTTCCAATGACGTATCGGTGATGTCTGGCTTCTGTGAACCATCGATCGATATCGAAAAGTCCACGAACGGTCTCGACTCTGATGTTGCACCTGGTGCTCAGATCGTTGCTGGTGACCCAGTCACTTGGACCTATGTTGTAACCAACGATGGCGATGTTGCTTTGGCTAACGCCACGGTTACCGATGTTCCAGCACCTGCTGGCGGCATTGTCTGCGATATCGATGGCGATGGCGCACTTGATGACACCAACATCATTCCATTGCTGTTGCCTGGTGAAGCAGTGACCTGTGAGGCGACCGGCATTGCAACCGACGGACCGTTCACGAACAACGCGTCGGTGTCTGGTGATCCGGTCCTTCCGGATTTCTCGGACCCAGCGATCGATCCTGCAGATCCATCTACGTGGCCCGCTGACCCAACAGCCTACGCTGCTCCGCTCGATCCAGTAACTGGTGAACCTACCTTCGAGGCAGTCACCGATGAAGATCCCTCGAACTACATCGGTATCGAACTCGATCCAGCGATCGACATCGAAAAGGACACCAACGGTGCCCAATCTGATGAAGCTCCGGGTGAGACACTCGTTGCTGGCCAGGCTGTGACGTGGACATACGTTGTTGCTAACACCGGCACCGCGGCACTGCTCGATGCAGAGGTCACCGATGTTGGCAGTGACGGCGTTCCAATCGTCGTCGACTGTGACATCGACGGCGACGGAGTCTTCGACGGAACGAACATCATTCCATTGCTGGTCCCTGGCCAATCGGCTACTTGTCAGTCAACCGGTGTGGCTAGTCCTGGTCCGTACTCGAACAACGCTTCGGTGACTGGCACCACCGCACTTTCCAACGAGGCATGTGTGTGTGATCCGACCGATCCATCAACTTGGCCGACCGACCCAGCCGCATTTGCTGCTTACGTCGACCCGGTGACCGGAACGACCTTGCCAGTGTCCGATGAAGACCCATCGAACTACACCGGCGCAGAACCAGGAATCGACATCGAGAAGGACACCAACGGTGTCCAGTCTGATGACGCTCCCGGTGAAACGTTGACCGTTGGTGATGATGTCACCTGGACCTACGTTGTTGTTAACACCGGCGCCACAGCTCTACTCGACGCCGTAGTTGCCGATTCTGACCCGTCGGTCGTTGTTGACTGTGACGTCGATGGCGATGGCGTCCTCGATGGCACGAGCACGATTCCGTTCCTTGCCCTCGGTGCTTCGGTTACCTGTGAAGCAACGGGAACTGCGATTCCGGGTCCATACACGAACACCGCAACGGTGTCTGGTGCCCCGGCACTTCCAGACTTCTCAGACCCAGCGGTTGATCCGTCTGATCCATCAACATGGCCAACCGACCCTGCTGCCTACGCGGTGCCACTCGACCCAGACGGAAACCCTGTCGGACCGGTCGAGGACGCTGACGACAGTCATTACACGGGTGCTCCAAACGTGTTCGACCTTGCGCTCGACAAGGCTTTGGCTCCTGGCCAGGCTGACAGCGTCGAGATTGGATCGAACGTGACCTTCTTGATCACGGTGACCAACGAGGGCGAGCTCGACGCTGTTGACGTGGTAATCACCGACACGCTTCCGGCCAGCATGGAACTTGCCGACTCGGCCTGGGTCGACAACGGAGATGGCACAGCCAGCTTCACCATCCCAGGCCCGATCGTCCCAGGCGAATCGGTCGACGTGGAGATCACCGTCACCGTGCTCAGCGATGGCTCACTTGAGAACAACGCCGAGATCAGCTCCGCAACACCATCGTTCGAAGGACAGCTGTTCGCTGCAATCACCGACATCGACTCCACACCAGGTGATGGAGTTGCCGGTGACGACGATCAAGACTCCGCCGGAGTTAGCGTCCTTGCCGCAGCGGTTGAACCACCACCGACCCTTGCCTTCACCGGCTTCGAGTCAGTGTGGCTCACCTTCGTTGCACTCATGATGCTGATCGCAGGTGCGGTCCTCGAAATCACACGACGCCGACGCAACCACCTCGGGTAGCTAGACAACCTAGCTAGACAACACAGACGAACGAGGGCCCCGCCAACCAAATTGGCGGGGCCCTCCTCGCGTCTTTAGGCCGTTTACTGCAGCGACTGAATGCGCGCGCTGGTCAGCTCTTCGAGCATCATCGACAGCACCTGATAGATGATCTTGCCGTGAGCGTCCGGGTCGTCTTCTTCGATCGCTTCTTCGTGTTCCCCAACGTCGAGCCTGGTGCCGAGGACGAGCCGGCACTGATTGATCGTGTTCATCCAGGTGTCGGCGTCCTCGATACTGAGCGTCTCGTTGTCGAGCGTGGCCTGGACCTTGTCGATACCGTCGAGCCGAGACATCAGGAGCTGGTCATGGACCATCGACCGATACTCGGCCTCTAGCTTTTCGTCGTCTGGGTAGGCGGTTGGGTAGAGGCGGCGCAGCTCGTCCATCTCGTCGACGATGAGCATCTCGCGAAGCTCTTCGGTGACGCGCCGAAGAAGATCACGGAACTTGTCGTCGAGGCGAACACGAATCGCGCCGTCCTCAAACTTAAACATGCGTCTGAACATCACGACCTCCCCGAATAGGGAGCCAGCCGTATCACGCGTCGTCCTTTTGCATGGTTGCCCACAAGCCGTGTTCATGCAGGCGGGCAACGTCGGCTTCCGCCTTTTCCTTGGTGCCGTTCGAGACCACGGCCCGACCCTTGTGATGCACATCGAGCATCAACTCGGTCGCCTTGGCTTCGCTATAACCAAAGAGCTTCTGAAGAACGAAGGTCACGTACGACATCAGGTTGATCGGGTCGTTCCACACCAAGACCACCCACGGCGAGTCGGTAGCGACCTCAATCCCGAGGTCGAGGTCAGGATCGGTGACCTCGAGCGGAGATGTCAGGGTTGGTGGAGTCATGGACGACCTTGTCTAAGAGACGAGGGTGGGTTGACGATCGGAAGCGAGTTCAACGACCGGGTCTGATGCAACCATTGCGTACCAGGAAATCAACGTCCATAACAGGACTGCGCCAGTTATATGAAGGGCGACGAGTCCGACGGGAACACCGATCGAGAACTGGAGATAGCCCAGGGCCCCTTGCAGAAGTGCGACCGTGCCGATACGGCCAAGCCACATCTGGTCGGTCGATCCCCATTCGTTGTTTGGCTTTCGTGTCTGCCACATGCCGTACACAATCAGCGCGACCAGTACCCAGCCGAGCACGGAGTGAACGCGGGTGATCTCGGTGATGTCGAAACCGAGGCGCGGGATTGGTTCGCCAGACGCTTCGCTTCCAGTGTGCGGGCCAGAGCCGGTCACGAAGGTTCCAGCGATGATGACGGCGGTCGCCGCGAGGAACATCGCTCTCGAGAGTATGCGGCGCCTCGGGTAGTCGATTGCGCTCTCCCGGATCGAGGTGGTGAGACGCGGGTTGCGAGCTCGGTAGTCGAGCATCACCGACAGGAATATCAACACGATCGACAACAAGAAGTGGCCGAGCACAACCCGTGGGTCGAGTTCGGTGCGGGTAACCAACATGCCGAGGATGACCTGGCCCAAGAATCCGAGCACGGTTACGTAAATGACGGGCAGAAGATCACGCCGGTGCTTGCGCGCTCCGAGGAACGCCGCGAAGACCGGAATGATCGCTAGGCCAGAGATCATCCGGTTGCCGAACTCGATCGCTGAGTGAAAGCCGGGCGCTTCGAGTTCGGTGTTTACCGAACACGTTGGCCAATCGGTGCACCCCAACCCTGAACCGGTGAGGCGGACCGCGGCGCCGGTGACGGTGATCGACATCATCCAGAAGAGCGCGAAGCGTGTCCACCAGGAGAGGGGTTTGGCCCATACGGTTGCCGAAGACGCAGCGCTGGCGTGCAATGGGCCGGTCCCATCCTCGCTGTTATTAATTATCGACATGTGACAACGATACGCCTCCTAGCGTTGGCACAAACAGTGCAACGGGCCGTAACCTGATCTCCGTGACAATCGTTGCGCCAGTCGCCCCCACCCGGTCAACCCTCGCGGCTTACATCG
>CAZHUR010000169.1:0-6106 GCA_964535395.1 uncultured Acidimicrobiales bacterium | reverse complement strand
GCGTCAGCGCAGGCACAATGCGGCGGATTCGGCGGAGGTAGAACTTCTTCAGATCGAGAGCGCCGGTCGTTGCGTGTTCCCACAAGACCTGCCGGGTGATCACAAAGCCCGAGATCACGAAGAACATGTCGACGCCCACATACCCGCCTGGCAGCGCTAGACCAGTGTGATACGCGACGACAACACCGACGGCGAGGGCTCGCAAACCCTGAATATCGCTTCGAAATTTTGGTTTGGCAGCCTTGGCGGAATCACTTCCCCCAGGCGTGGTCCGCTGCAGCGTTTGCGCCATATAGGTAATAACGGCACTTCCGACACCTCAATAAAGGCGGCCTTAGTGTTTATTCACCCTTGTTTTCACCAGCTGTAGAAGCCCTGTCCGACCTTTTTCCCGAGCTTTCCGTCCTCGACCATGTCGATCAGTAGCTGTGGTGGCGAAAACCGCTCTCCCAGCTCCGACTCGAGATGGCGTGCAATCGCCAAGCGGACGTCTAAACCAACGAGATCGGTCAGTTTCAGCGGGCCCATCGGGTGCCGATAACCAAGCTCCATCGCCGTATCGATGTCGGTGGCTGAGGCAACGCCTTCTTCGAGCATCCGGATTGCTTCGAGACCAAGGCAAAGCCCGAGGCGACTCGACGCAAAGCCTGGGGAGTCCGAAACGACGATCGGAGTCTTGCCGAGCGTGTCTACAAGGCTTTGCGCTCTGGCGGTTGTTTGCTCAGAGGTCTTGTCGCCAACCACGATCTCGACGAGGGCAGACACCGGAACAGGATTGAAGAAGTGGGCGCCAACTACACGTTCAGGATGTGATAGTCCGTCTGCGATTTTGGAGATGGACAGGCTGCTCGTGTTCGACGCGAGCATGACGTCACTGCCGTGGACGTGTTCAAGTTCGGCGAAGATTGTTTGTTTGAGCTCAAGGTTTTCAGGCACTGCTTCTATCACGATGGTGCAGCCCGCGGTGTCCCCCACCGCCTCGCCGGAGCTGACTCGAACGAGTGCACTCTCAACATCGAGGTTGGGGTCCTTCTTTGCGAGGCGTTCGAGTGAGTGGCGGACGTCGTCAATCGCTGTCTGACGCCGCTCCGGATTCGCCTCGATGAGTATGACCTCTTCGCCCACGGCCGTGAGCGACACGGCAATTCCTGCCCCCATAGTTCCAGCGCCGACAACACCAATCATATGATACTCCATCTCGCTTTTCAGCTTCGGTTGAGTATCATATCGAAATGAGCACCGTGAACCCTCTTTCAAGCTTTGTCCTCGACACCTGGACCGAGGGCAGCGGCGAAGCTGCGCCGATTCTCGATGCCACAACCGGAGAGACGGTCGCCTCCCTCTTCGACGGCGGCATCGACTTTGAAGAGGTCATCGAGTACGGGCGGACCGTCGGATCGAGCGAACTCGCCGACCTCACGTTCCACGACCGAGCCACCATCTTGCGCAATGTCGGCAAGTTCATTCTCGAGAAGGAAACGAAAGCAGCGCTCTACGAACTCTCGACCACCACGGGGGCAACTCGGACAGACTCCTGGATCGACATCGACGGCGGAGCGGGAGTGCTGCTCACATACGCGAGTAAGGCTCGCAAGGAGCTCCCGAACTCGACGGTGATCGTCGATGGTCAGCCCGAGATGTTGTCCGCCGACGGTTCTTTTGCCGCAATCCATACGCTCACCTCACGGCGTGGCGTCGAAGTTCAAATCAATGCCTTCAACTTCCCGGTCTGGGGAATGCTCGAGAAGCTGGCCCCATCGTTTCTGGCTGGCATGCCTTCGGTTGTGAAACCGGCACCTCAAACCGCCCACGTCACTCACGCAGCAGTACAGCTCATCAACGACGCCGGCCTACTTCCCCCTGGCAGCTTGCAGCTTCTCTGCACTGCGCCAGGCACGCTCCTGTCCCACCTCGACGGCCAAGACGCTGTCGCCTTTACAGGCTCTGCCTCGACGGCGGCAGCGCTTCGTTCTCACCCAGACCTAGTGGAACGCTCCGTGCACTTCAGCGCCGAGCTCGACTCACTCAACGCCGCGATACTCAGCGAATCCGCGTCACCGGGAACTCCAGAGTTCGATCTCTTCATTGCCGAGATCGTGAAAGAAATCACGACCAAGGCCGGCCAAAAGTGCACCGCTATTCGGCGAGCGATGGTTCCCTCCCGACACCTCGACGCGACCTCCGAAGCGCTCGTCGAGGCGCTTGCTGACGTTTCGGTCGGCAACCCTCGCAATTCCGATGTTCAAATGGGAGCGCTCGTATCGACCGAACAACGCGACTCGGTCAACCGGGCAATCGAACAACTCCAGACCGCTGCTACGACGATCACGTCGAGCTGCGAGTTCATAGACGCCGACCCTACGGTCGGGGCATTCCTGGCACCGACCGTGCTGCAAGCCACTAATCCCCACGCCGAAGCGCTCCACTCGATCGAAGCCTTCGGGCCCGTCATGACCCTCTTTGGCTACGAAGACAGCGCCGAGTTAGTCGCCCTCGCTGCAGCGGGCAAAGGCAGCCTCGTGGCATCGGTATACGGCAACGACCCCGCCGAGATCACCACGATCGCCCGAGGAATCGCTTCTCATCATGGCCGCATTCTCGTCGTAGACGAGTCGATGGCCGCAGCGAGCACCGGCCACGGCTCACCACTTCCCCACCTCACCCATGGTGGCCCGGGTCGCGCCGGAGGCGGCGAGGAACTTGGCGGCATGCGGAGCGTGTACAGCCATCTTCAGCGGACCGCGATCCAAGGCAGCCCCAAGATGCTGACGGCAATTGGTGGTGAGTACGTTCCTGGCGCACCGACGACAGATAGCGGCCACCCGTTCCGTCTGAGCTTCGACGACCTCAAAGTTGGCGATTCTCTCACCACTGAGTCGAGGGTCATCACCGATGATGACATCAAGCACTTCGCCGAGTTCACCGGCGACACCTTCTATGCCCACATGGATGCAGAAGCAGCCGCCCGCAGCCCGATCTTTGGTGGGATCGTCGCCCACGGCTACCTGATCCTCTCGTTCGCTGCTGGGCTATTCGTCGATCCGCCCGAAGGGCCTGTGCTGGCAAACTACGGGATCGACCGTCTTCGATTCGCAACGCCGACCAAACCCGGCGACGAGATCCATGTCGTGCTCACCTGCAAGCGCAAGACTCAACTCAATACACGCGGCTATGGCGAGGTTGCGTGGGCTGCCCAAGTCATCAATCAGAACGACGAGGTGGCTGCCGTCTATGACGTGCTGACCATGGTCGCAAACAAACCCGGAGTGAACGGAGCACCAAAAGCATGACCAGAACATGGACCGACATGGACAACTTCGAAGCGTTCCTCGACAGCGGCGGCATCGTCGAAGTCGATGACGACATGCCAGACGAATACCGTCGGGCCGTCTTTGCCTTCATCGAGATGCACGCGAACTCCGAGCTAATGGGCGGGCTGACCGAGCGTGACTGGATCCCAAAGACCCCAGGCCTGCGCCACAAGATGAGCGTGCTCGCCAAGACACAGGACGAGATTGGCCACGGCCACCTCCTCTACATGGTCGCAGCCGATATGGGCATCAAAACCCGAACCGAGATGCTCGAGGACCTGTTCGCCGGCACGAGTCGTTTCCATAACGTCTTCCACTACAAGGCTGAAACATGGGGCGACCAGGTTGCTATTGCCTTTCTCGTAGACGCTGCAGCTCTAGCGAGCCAACAGGCCGTTTTCAAGAACTGCTCCTACGGGCCATATCGTCGCATCCTCAAGCGCATCATCTCCGAGGAAGGGTTCCACATGCGCCTGGGCGAGGAGCGCATGATGCGCATCGCCGAAGGCACCCAGAAGCAAAAGGACCTCTTCCAGGGAGCGATCGACCGCTGGTTCTGGCCTGCGCTTCAGCTCTTTGGGCCCGACTCAAAGCCGGACGACAAGTTGTTGCGCTGGCACATCAAGAGCGAACGAAACGAAGTCCTGCGAGACAAGTGGGTTCAGAAATTCGTGCCTCTATTGCAGGGCTACGGCTTCACGATCCCATCAGATGACATCTCCTACGACGAGGTAACGAAGCAATGGGATGTGGGCCCGATCGACTGGGAACCGTTGAAGAAGACCTTGGCTCAAGGCGGCCCCGACTCGGAGCGACGCATTCGTGAAGCGCGAGAGAACTGGGAGCGCACTGCGTGGGCGCGCACTGCGCTCGATGAACAGTCAAAAGAGGTGATTCCAGCGTGACCCTCACCTCCACCGACATGACCACCCTCGTTACCCAGGCCATCAGCACCGTCGACGACCCCGAGTATCCGGGCATCTCGATCGTCGACCTAGGCCTACTCGAATCGGTCGAAGTTGACCGCCGATCGGTTCGCATTGGACTGAT
Source organism: uncultured Acidimicrobiales bacterium (assembly GCA_964535395.1). Lineage (GTDB taxonomy): Bacteria > Actinomycetota > Acidimicrobiia > Acidimicrobiales > SHLQ01 > SHLQ01. The sequence continues at coordinate 1,745 of CAZHUR010000169.1, read as the reverse complement.
CCCCACCTTCTCGGGATGCCCAGCACTAACGATGATCGCTGAGGACGTGCGAGCCGCAGTTCAATCCCTTGACGAGGTCGACACGGTCGAGGTGCAGTGGCTTCGTTCGCCCGCGTGGTCGTCTGAACGGGTTACCGAACGCGGTCGCACCGCTCTTGCACACGAGTTCACAGTGGCGGTTCAGATCGGCTCTCACTCGACCGCGTGCCCACGATGCGGCACCACAACAACCCGCGAATCGCTGTTCGGGCCGAGTCGATGCCGAGAAGTCCACCGGTGTAATACGTGCCGCGAGACCATCGAAGTGATGAGGGGCTGAAGTGGCTACCTACGAAGTGTTCCTGAAGAAAGATGGTCGCGACGAGTTCCGCCACGCCGGCGCCCTCGACGCTGCAAACGACGAGCTTGCATTGGTCATGGCTCGAGAGAGCTACATCCGCCGAGCCGAGGGCAATCGAGTGTGGATTGTGAACCGCGACGACATCATCGTGGGTGGTGAGGACTTTGTGTCACCCAATGCCGACAAGGCTCACCGTCACCATGACGGCGCAGCCGTGGCTGCTCGACGGAAAGCTTCCCGTTCCAACCAAGAGGAGGCCGCTGAATGAACGAAGTACCCAAAGAAGCGCTGCGCGAGTACTTACTGGCTTTCGCCGATGACGAGCACCTCATGGGCCAGCAACACACCGAATGGATCGGAGTGGCCCCATTTCTCGAAGAAGATCTTGCCTTTTCGAGCATCGGCCAAGACGAACTCGGCCATAGCGTCCTGCTTTACGAACTGGTCAGCGAACTCGATGGCACCGACCCTTCCTCCGATGCGGTCATCGATGCGCTCGCCTACGACCGCGACGCCGCGGAATATCGCTCCAGCGCGCTCACCGAGTACGCGACGACCGATTGGGCCGAAGCGCTCGTTCGACATTGGATCTACGACATTGCCGAGGAGATGCGTTGGAGCCTCGTAGCTGACTCGACCCACGCACCGCTCGCTGCTGTCGCTGAACGAGTTGGCCGAGAGGAGTCGTATCATCGCATGCACGCAAACGCCCTGCTCGATGCACTTCTGAGTAGTGCCAAGGCCAAGGAGAAGCTTCTTCAGGCACTCGCAACGATCAGCCCGCTCGCTGCGGGGCTGCTGGGACCGACAGCTGGCGAAGAACAACTGATCGCTGCTGGGGTGATCGGCGAATCGCCATCGGGTCTCTCCGATCAACTCAGCAAGGCCATAGGCAACCGATTCGGGACCACCGGGCCATCGAACAGCCCAAGCGAGTACCCGCGAAACAGCGACCGTTCGGAGAGTTTCTCTCCCCTCATGGCTCGCATGCGCGAGGTCATTGAGTACGACCCAGGAGCGACGTGGTGACCACTAAAGACTCCGAGCATCGGCTGCAAGTTGCCCGAATCGATGAACACACCGTCTCGGTGGGGTTCAACACCCCGCAGAAGCGCAATGCCCTAGATCAGCAAGCTGTCGACGAGATCGATGGGGTACTCAAAGCCCATTCGACCGAACCAACGATTCTGGTCTTCCACTCGACAACCCCTGGCATGTTCGTTTCAGGTGCCGACATTCGCGAACTCCGAGACCGCAACGCCGACGATGCGATGCGAGCGATTAACGCCGGCGCATTTAACCGAATCGCGGCACACCGCTGGCCGACGATCGCTGCCATCGATGGCTACGCATTGGGCGGCGGCTGCGAACTGGCGTTGGCGTGCGACTTCCGCATTGCGACGAC
>CAZHUR010000168.1:0-6141 GCA_964535395.1 uncultured Acidimicrobiales bacterium | reverse complement strand
CTCCTCTCGGCATGTGCTTCTGCTACAACGAGCGACACATCGGCCGACGCGTCGGACGGATCAACCGAGGTCTCTACCGATATCGACTCCAACCTCGGGCCCACCAGTGACGAGCTCAACACGATTGCGGTAGCCGAACGATTTGGCCCCAGCACCGCAGCTCTATCGGTTGTCGTCGGCGGCCAGCAGATGGTCGACGGCGTGACCATTCCTGGCGGCGGGCCAGTCCAACAGAGCTCGGGCAGCGGCTTCGCAATCGAGCTCGATGGCGAGTGGTTTATCGTCACGAACTTTCACGTGGTCGAGGCGACGCTCGAACCTGGAACGAGCAACCTTCGTGGCGATGCTTCCATTACGGCGGCATTCGGCGAAGATGGGGTCATCGAAACAGCACTCGATGTCATTGGGGTGAACCCGTCGTTCGACCTCGCACTTCTCGAAGCGACCGGCGGGGACACCATTCCGGTCGTCACCCCGATTCCGATCAGTGACTCAGACCAGGTTGTCATTGGTCAAAAGACGATTGCGATCGGTAACCCCTTTGGCCTCGGAGCAACGGTGACCACCGGCATCATCTCCTCGACCGAGACCTTCATCCAGTCGATCGGCGGGGTCGACATTCCAACGATCCAGACCGACGCGGCGATCAACCCTGGCAACTCGGGCGGCGCCCTGCTCAACTCGTCTGGCGAGCTGATCGGCATCAATACCGCGATCTTCGCTCCCGGCGACGCGGCAGCTTCGGCCGGCATTGGTTTTGCTGTTCCATCGAACCTGTTGGTCGAGTCGCTCGTAGAGCTCGAAGACGGCGGCGTCACGATGCTGGCCGACACACGACCTGCGTTTGGAGCTCAACTCGGCAACATCGCAGGCCTTCCCCCGGAAATCCGAGCCGAAGCTGGCCTTCCTGACTCGGGCATTGCAGTCCTCGACGTCAACCCTGATGGCGCAGCAGCTGCTGCTGGGCTTCGTGTTCCTGAATTCATCAACATCGGTGGAATCCCGATTCCCGTCGACCCAGACATCATCTTGGCTCTCAACGGTGAGCCACTAGCTGACGCAGACCAGCTGACCGAAGCCATCACGTTCGATGAAGACCTCGGCGACGAGATCACGCTCACGATCCTGAGAGACGGCGAAGAACTCGACGTCGTTGTCAGCCTGACCTAGCTCCGCAAAAGCAATCGAAATTTCGATTTGTGGGCTAGTTGAGGAGGTCCTCGAGGATCAGGTCTACGGTCACTGGATCGTCAGCTGCGCCACCGGTGGGGTCTACGCGAACAACCAGGTCGAACACGTTGACGGCTGGATCGGCTTCGATAGTGAAGTCGAATGCACCCCAAGCCGAAGTCCAGTCGGTGGTCATCACCCCGTTGATCGAGGCTGTGCCAGGTCTGATGGCGCCTTGGGTCCAGTCGACATCGATGGGGTTCCCTTCTAAGAGCACCTCGACGCCTAGCGTTGCTTCGAATGGCCGGGCGAGACCGGAGATAGTTATGCCGTCGGGACCCGAGAAAATGTCGGTCAGCACTACCCCACTCTCATCGAGGAGCGGCTGAACTCCGTCCGATGCAGCACCAGTGTCGGCTACGTCGATAGTCATTCGCCCGATGGTGTTGTCGTAGTCGACATCGAGAGCCGAGGATGGTCCGTAGATCAACCCGACGATATTCCCATCCTCTACGCGCTGCAGGAAGATCGATTGTGAAACGCCGCTATCGATGAACCGAGCGTCGGCTCCCTCCGCTGCGAGAAGTGTTGGACCGAAGTCGATGATCGAGACACCGTCGGAAGTATTTGCGTTGATCGTGATGTCGTTCGGAAGCACAGTGACTGGGTTTGCTGGGCTAAAGCCATCGGAGAACTGGATGACCGTCCGGATGCATGACCCGAAGCGGAAGGTGTCGATGGTCGTTGCAACAATTTCGTCCGAGTCGACACTTCCCTCAGAGTTGGTAAATGTGGTTGTCGGCGAGGCTTGACCCTCATCGAATACGCATGGGCGATCGTCGAGCACATCGATTGGTTCGAGGAAGTTGAAGTTCACCCAGCCTCGAGTGCCACTGACCGGCCCGTAGACCTCGACCCACTCGTTTTGTCCGACTAGCGCAGGTGCCGTATTGGTTCGCACAACGCCCGTAGCGTTGGGAGCGAGTTCGAAGATCACATCGAAGTCGGTTCCCGCTCCGGCTCTGACATTGAGTGTGTCGTCGGTTGCCACAGCTGTGACTCGGAAGACCATTTCCTCCCCGACTGTGGGAATTGATCCGGCGTCATCGATTGGCTCTTCAACTTCTTCGGTTGGCTCCTGATCGGAAGCTTCGGCTGACTCCTCCACAGTGGTCGGCGCGTCCTGTTCTTCTTGTTCGACCTCGTCTGCCTCGGCAACCTCCTGACCCTCGTCGGAAGTCTCTTCAGAGACTGTTTCGTCGCTCTCTTGCTCATCGATCGCATCTTCGGTTGTGGTGGAATCATCGACTCCGGCGACGTCGAGGCTGTTGGTGTCGCCCCGTGACGCAAGGCCGAGAGCACCCAGGCCGATGAAAGCGAGGATCGCGATTGCTGCGATACCTCGGACAGCGGCGGTGCGGCGCTTGGCTGAACTCGCAGCGGCTGCTGCTCCACCGTCGAGGTTCGAGACTACGGGGGCTTGCTGGGCGAATCGGTTCTTCATGTCGTCGTCGAAACTCATGAGTGGATTCCCTTCTCTTGGGGGGTGCCGAGCTTCTCGGCGAGAGCCTGCCGGCCACGGTGGAGGTGAACCTTGGCAGTAGATGGAGAGCATTCGAGGATGTCGGCTATGTCAGCCACGGGAAGATCCTCCAGGTAGTGGAGCACTACCGCTGCTCGCTGCTTCTTCGGTAACGAGGTAATCGCGTCGGTCAGATCATCGTCGAAGCCCTGTGGTTGCCACGCAACATCGGGGGCACCTGCACTCAGAAGGGCGATCTTGCGAAGTTGGGTCGTGCCTCGGCGCAGTTTGGACAATGCGAGATTGATCGTCACCCGGCGCACCCACGTTCCGGGTTTTTCATACCTTGAGATCGTCGACCACTTCTGATTGGCCCGAATCATTGCCTCTTGAGCAATGTCTTCAGCAGAGTTGCCAACGAGTGTGGATGCGAGCGCAACCATCGCCGGAAACTCGGCACGGTAGAAGTCGTCATAGTTCTGTGGCGCAATGAATTCATGGGTTTCAACACCAAGATCTAACACTGCCCCGCCCCCAGTCCTGTGCTTCGTCGCCGTCACGTAGACGGTTGTCAAAGTATTGCTCATACCTCTCACACGCCTGTGTTACGTAAAAGGTTTACTTCGCCGAGGAACTTTCTCTAGATAGGTTTGGGCCATGAGTTCCGAGCCCACTTCCGATTCGGCGAAAGACCTGAGCCGAGCCCAATTCGGCGCCAATGCCGCCAACTATGCAACGAGCAAAGTGCACGCCAAGGGGGCGAGCCTGGAGACGATGGTGGAAGCGGCCGAACCGCAGTCGGACTGGCGAGCACTAGACATCGCCACTGCCGCTGGCCACACGGCTTTCGCGTTCGCTCCCCACGTGGCCTCGGTGCTCGCGACGGACATCACCCCCGAAATGGTTGCGCTAGCCAGCGAGCGGGCGCGCGAACTCCGCCACGACAACGTCACTACTCAACTAGCCGATGCAGAGCAATTGCCCTTCGACGACGCAACGTTCGATCTGGTGACATGTCGCATCGCGCCGCACCACTTCCCCAATCCCGACACTTTCGTCTCCGAGGTGGCGCGAGTGCTCACCCCTGGTGGAGTGTTTGTCATGGTCGACAACATCGTCTCCGACGACGAACGGGTGGCCGCCGTGTACAACGCGTGGGAGAAGAAGCGGGACCCCAGCCACGTGCGTGCGTTGCCGCTCTCAGAGTGGGTCGGTCTTTGCGAACGTAAGGGCCTGTCGGTGCGAAGCGCGGAGACCGCCGACAAGAAGATGAACTTCGACGCGTGGGTAACCAATATGAACGTGCCCCACGAGTTGCGTCCGGAGCTACTTGAGAACCTCCTTGAGGCTGACGACGAGGTCGCAGCGTTTCTTCGACCGACCGGAGTAACGGCGGACGATGCGGGCTTCACACTCACCGAGGGGATCATCGCCGCCATCAAGAGTTAACCGCCGCTGGCACCTAGAGTGGGCCGCCATGAGCACTGGACCTGATTGCCCCGTCTGCACGATGCCCGAACCGCTGATGTCCGACGACGGATTTGAGTGCGCAACGTGCGGCCACGAATGGTTGACCGACCTCGACGAGGTCCGAGAGGTGCTCGATGTGAACGGCAAACTGCTCGAAGAAGGAGACGACGTCGTGATCGTGAAAGACCTGAAGCTCGACGGGAAGTCTGGTGGTATCAAGATCGGTACAAAGGTTCGCGGCATCCGATTAGTTCCTGGCGATCACCCAATTCAGGGAAAGGTCGACGGCCGAACCGTCGTCATCACACCCGATAAGGTCAAAAAGGCTTGAGGGACATGGAGTACGACTTTGATGAGATCATCGATCGTCGCAATACCAATGCAATAGCCGCGGAAGGCTTTCGCGACTACCTTTTTGCAGATCAACCGCCCATCGAGCTGCCATGTCCCGACGATGAGGCGCTGTCGATGTGGGTTGCCGACATGGCGTTCGCTTCAGCACCCGCCGCCCGAGATGCGATGCGCTCACGGATCGACTCACACCCAATTCTTGGGTACAGCACCGTCTTTGAACCAGAGCTCTATGACGTGTTCGCCGAGTGGTGCGATCGTCGCTACCACTGGCGACCCGAGCGTGATCATCTCATTCCGAGCAGCGCCGTCGTGCCCGCCTTGTATGCACTCGCAGAGATCTTCCTCGAACCGGGTGAAGCTGCGATTACCCTCACACCGTCCTACGGGTTCTTTAGCCATGCACCCACCGAACGCAACCGGCGCTTGGTCACCTGCGCCCTAGCAAAACAGGGCGACGGAACCTACTCGGTCGATCTGGACGACTTCGGAGCCAAGGTCGCTGACCCCGAGGTCAAGCTGTTTTACCTCTGCCATCCTCACAACCCGACGGGCACCTACTTCTCTGACGACGCATTGCTTCAAATGGCCGAGCTGTGTGAAGCCAACGATGTGTTGATCGTGTCCGATGAGATTCACTGCGACCTGCTGCGAACCGGGCTCACCCACACTCCCCTGGCAAAGCTAGTGCCCGACAACGACCGCATTATCACGACAATGTCAGCAAGCAAGACCTTCAACCTGGCCGGCTTGAGCTTCGCGATCGTCATCATCGCAGACGCTGGTCTGCGCAAGCAATGGACCGATTACAATCTCGCCGTGCAAAACCCGGTGAGCATCGAGGGAACAATCGGGGCATTCCGGGACGGCGAACAATGGCACCAACACCTCACGACCTATCTGGACGCCAACTTCGCCTACCTCGCGGAGCGTCTGCGCGCCGAACTGCCCGATGCTTCATTCACCATCCCCGACGCCACCTATTTGGCATGGATCGACCTCAGCGGTTATTTCCCAGCCGACACCAACCTGACTCGGTACTTCGCTGAAGCCGAAGGCCTTCTGTTGGAAGGCGGAGAAATGTTCGTGGCTGACGGTGACGGTCACGTTCGCTTGAACCTTGCCTGCCCCAGGGCCTTGCTCGCCAACGGCATCGACCGCCTCATCCGAGCGACCCTAAATCGCTAGCCGGGTTTGGGGTTAAGGTCTGATTCCAACACCCCAACCAACGCCAGGAGACACGAATGGGTTACTCACCAGCCGACGGCCGTTACGACTCGATCCCGTATCGCCGGACTGGGAACAGCGGTTTGAAGCTGCCTGCGGTTTCCCTTGGTCTCTGGCATAACTTCGGTGGTGTCGACACCATAGAGAATGCTCGCGAGATGCTTCGAGGAGCCTTCGACCTCGGTGTAACCCACTTCGACTTGGCCAACAATTACGGCCCTCCTCCCGGCTCTGCCGAGGAAACGCTCGGCCGCATCCTCAAATCTGACTTTGCTGGGTACCGCGATGAGCTGATCATCTCCAACAAGGCGGGCTACGACATGTGGCCGGGCCCCTACGGCAATTTCGGGTCGCGCAAGTATTTGATCGCCAGCTGCGATCAGAGTTTGAAACGTACCGGC
>CAZHUR010000167.1:4490-6146 GCA_964535395.1 uncultured Acidimicrobiales bacterium | reverse complement strand
ATCGGCACCATGTTCCGGCTCATGAGTTGCTAGCTGTCGAGCGACTCCAGCCACGTGAGGAGCTTGTCGTTCTCGGCGGTGAGTCCTCCGCGGGCTTCGATCAGATCGGGGCGGCGCTCGATCGTGCGCTTCAGCGACATCGCTGCACGCCAGCGGTCGACCATGGCGTGGTTGCCCGACAACAGCACCGCTGGAACCTCGGCACCCTCAAAGTCGGCGGGCCGGGTGTAGTGGGGGTATTCGAGTAGACCATTCGTGAACGACTCCTCCTCGATCGAATCGGCGTTGCCGACCACCCTGGGAACCAACCGGCCAACAGCCTCGATCATGACCGCAGCAGCCACCTCTCCCCCGGCGAGCACATAATCACCAATCGAGACCTCTTCGTCGACCAGCGAATCGAGCACCCGCTGATCGAACCCCTCATAACGACCGCACAACAACGAAAAACCCGAGCCCGACGCAAGTTCTCGTGCCATTGCCTGATCGAAACGTTTGCCCGACGGAGTAAGGGCCAAGAGAGGGCGAGGCGGATCGGCTTCGCGAATGCTTGCGGTGAGCACATCGGGCCGCATGACCATGCCCGCTCCACCACCAAAGGGAGAATCGTCGACGCTGCGATGCACATCGGTTGCGTGATCACGAGGGTCGTGCAGGCGAAGATCGATCAACCCGTTCTCACGCGCTCGCCCGATCACACTTGCCGACAAAGCTCCGTCAACAAGTTCGCCGAACACACTGAACACATCGACTCGGAGGCCGTCACCGTTCTTGGGGGCGCCGCTTCTCACAGGTCGAACAATCCGTCGGGCACGGTTGCGTTCACGGTCTTGGCGTCAACGTCGACATCAACGACGAACGTAACAGGAACCAACGCCTCGGACTCGAGTTCGAGAAGGTCGCTCGCCGGGTTGGCATGAACTGCGGTCACCTCGCCGTGATCGTTGCCGTGCTGATCGATGAGTCGACAGCCGATGAGTTCGTGGACCCACAGTTCGTCGGGGTCGTCGAGAGCGTCGGCGAAGAGTTCAGTGCCCGCCAGTGGGTCGGCACCCTCCCTAGCGGTGATGCCCTCAAAGAGCACCAAGAAGTCCTTGTCTTTGGGGCGAGAGGACTTGACGACCAGCATCTCGTCGCCCGCGAAAAGAACGGCCCCTTTGGCCACTCGCTCTTCACGGTTCGTGGTGAGGCGAACGACTACTTCACCTTTGAGGCCATGTGCTTTGCGCACGTAGCCGACGAGGAGACGTTCGCTGTTTGACAGAGGATCCTCAGTCGAGGAATTCGATGTCGACTTCGACACCGTCACGTGCAGCCGCAGCGCGGGTCAGCGTACGAATTGCGTTGGCGACGCGACCACGGCGACCAATAACACGGCCCATGTCGTCGGGACCGACGCGAACTTCCAGCTGAAGGGTGCGCTTCGAGTCGTTGACCTCTACTTGTACGGCGTCTTGGTCCTGGACGAGTGAGCCAACCACGTATTCGAGAACTGCCTTGGCGGTTGGAGCGCCATCGACTGAAGATTCCTCAACGGCCTCTTCTTCGACTGCTTCGGCTTCTACTTCTGCTTCCTCGACATCGCTGTCTTCGTCAGTGCCTTCAACTTCGTTGGTCATGCCTCGTCGCTTTCAGCTTCCTCAGCTGGAGCTTCTT
>CAZHUR010000167.1:0-4390 GCA_964535395.1 uncultured Acidimicrobiales bacterium | reverse complement strand
TCTGCTGGAGCTTCCTCTTCGGCTGGTGCTTCTTCGGCGGCTTCCTCTGCAGGAGCTTCTTCAGCATCTGCGGATGCTTCTTCAGCTGGAGCTTCGTCAGCAGGAGCTTCTGCGTCGGCCTCGTCCGCGGCAGCTTCCTTAGCCTCTACGACAGCCTTTGGCGGCTTTGGAGGAGCAGGTGCGGTGTAGCCCTTGTTCGGTGTTGGTTCAGGTACTGGAGGGACCTCGGGTGCAACACCGGTGAACGCTTCCCATGCGCCAGAGATCTTCAGGAGCTTTTCGACACGCTCAGTCGGCTGAGCGCCGTTCTTCAGCCAGTGAACAGCCTTGTCATTATCGATCTCGATCACCGAAGGATCTTGGCGGGGCTGGTACGTGCCCACGATCTCGATGAAACGACCATTGCGCGGTGAGCGCGAATCGGCAGCAACGACGCGGTAGGTCGGTTGCTTCTTCTTTCCCATTCGCATCAAACGAAGCTTTACAGCCACAACAAAATCCTCTTCTTTAGGGCCGCGGAGACAGTGGGGCCCGACCGGTAGATGCTATCGCCGCCGCCTCACTTTTAGACAAATTTCAGGCGGTTACTGATCTTGGACTTGGTCTTGGATTGCATCTTGAATTTCACGTGGGTCCTGGAAATCGAGACCGGGCAGTTTGAGATCGTTGATCTCGTCGAGCCCCTCGTTCAAGACCTTGGTTGGGTCGGCCAACGCGGCCTTGCCCTTCGCCGTTGTGCGACCTCCGCCACGACGCCTCTTGTTCTTCTTGCCCTTGCGCTTTGACTTGGCCTTTGGCTGAACCCCGAGCTTGGTCATCATCTTCTTCATCTCGGTGAACTGATCGACCAACGCAGACACGTCGCTCGGCTGCATACCGCTGCCCTTGGCAATGCGGCTGCGCCGTGACGCATCGATGATCTTTGGCTCCGCACGCTCGGCGATCGTCATCGAACGAATGATTGCTTCGAGGCGATTGACGTGGTGATCTTCGATCTCTACGTCACGAACCTCTTTAGGCATTCCCGGCATCATGCCAAGCAAGTTGCCGATCGGACCCATCTTCTTGATCTGCTGCATTTGCTGCAAGAAGTCGTCGAGGGTGAAGGTTCCTTCGAGCAAGCGCTGCGCTGCTTCTTCGGCTTCTTCCTCTTCAAAGGCTGCTTCGGCCTTCTCGATGAGCGTCTCGATATCGCCCATTCCGAGGATGCGGCTTGCGAGGCGGTCCGGGTAGAAGGTCTCGAACTCGTCGATCTTCTCACCGGTCGACGCAAATGCGATTGGGCGGCCAACCACTTCCTTGACCGAAAGCGCTGCACCACCGCGGGCATCGCCGTCGAGCTTGGTCAAAATGACGCCGTCGAGTTCGAGGGTGTTGTGGAACGACTCGGCAACGGTGACCGCATCCTGACCGGTCATCGCGTCGACGACCAGGAATGTGTATTGCGGGCTCACAACTTCGGAGATCTGACGGACCTCTTCCATCAGCTCGGCATCGATGGCCAAACGACCTGCGGTGTCGACGATGATCACGTCGCGACCGGTGTTCTTTGCCTCCTCGAGGCTGGCTCGGGCCACGCTCACTGGATCGGAGGCTTCAGAGAAGACCGGCACATCGATCTGGCGGCCGAGCGTACGCAGCTGTTCGACTGCGGCCGGACGCTGAAGGTCGGCGCCGACCATCAACACATTGCGACCCTGCGACTTGAACATGTTGGCCAACTTGGCCGAGTTCGTTGTCTTACCAGAACCCTGGAGGCCCGCCATCAGAACGACCGTTGGAGGCTTAGACGCAAAGGTGATCTGCATTGCCTCGCCGCCGAGGCTCTCGGTCAGCTCCTCGAGGACGATCTTGACGATCTGTTGACTCGGGTTCAGGGCCTTTGACAGCTCATCGCCAACCGCTCGATCGCGGATGCGGCTTACGAGGCTCTTGACGACCTCGAAGTTAACGTCGGCTTCGAGCAGCGCCAGGCGGATCTCTCGCAACGCCTCATCGACGTCGGATTCGCTGAGCTTTCCTTTTCCTCGAAGCTTCCCGAAGATCCCGTCAAAGCGGTCGGTCAAGGTATCGAACATTAGTTTCCTGTGGTTTCCCTAGTCTGGTGCCCGTCCAGTCTGCCAGCCGAAGACCGCAATTGGGTTCAGGGCAAGCCGTTTCCTTCAGCTACGAGAAATCAGGGTGACTTCTTCAAACCACGATCCGCTGCGAGCGCGGTTGGGACCACGGTCAAGCGATACGGAGCCCGTAGCAAGCGCGCAGGCAATCTGCTGTGCCGCTCTTCGTGAGCGACCCGAGCACGAAGGTGCTCTTTGGCTCCGAACGTGCCTTCGGGTTCGGACGAAACGAAGTTGATTTCGACAAGATGCTTTGCGTTCTTGTAGCCGTACTGCAATGGGGTGACGAGCCGCAACGGCGCTCCGTGACGACGCGTCAGCGGAAGACCCTGCATCCCGGTGGCCAACAGCACGGTCGGGTCGAATAGGTCCTCGCCTACGAACGTGCACGCTTGACGGTCGCCAGCTGAGGCAACGGCATAGGGCGGCAACTCGTCGGCAAAGCCGATACCGAACTCTGCGGCGAGCACGTCATTGAGCAGGACCCCTCGCCATTGCACGTTTCGGTAGGTCCATGTCGTGACGCAGTGAAAGTCATACGAGCGCTCAACCATCTCGAACTCCTCCAACCGCTTCGCATCGATGACCTCATGCTCGACACCCTCGACGGCGAGCTTCAGTTCGATGGACTCCACCGGTGGCGCCCAGCGCAATGGTTGGTCGCTAAATCGGGGAAAGAGCTGCACCTCACGCTGGCCCGGTGGCAGGCCCTCTGACCGTCTCGGTAGGTAGCCGAGTGCACGAGAACTCAAACTCACCGTTGAGCTCTGCGGTCGATTGCAGCGAGCCAACTTCGGCGGATAAGTCCGCTCGGTCCACGAATGAGCATCCAATACGGCTTGAACTTCTTGTTGCTCGCCTTATCAGTTCCGGCGATCACCGTTTGTGTTTCGAGCCGGGTGTATCCGCCCTCGGCAATTGCCTCGACTCGACACACGGTCTTGGCGTAGTCTGGCTCGTCGAACGCAAGGAAGTCTTCTGCGTTATCGAACACTGTCGGTTGATTGTGAGCGACCGCCCAGAACTTGCCCACTGCCCCGAACAACAAGGCTGCTCTGCCATCGACCGGGTGCGGGTCCTTGCGCAGAAGCACGAATCCCTCGTTGATAAAGAGGTCGAGCAGCGGCTGCTCTCCGGTCGGCAGCGCGGGCCGCTTCCCCATCAGCCTCGTTGGAAGACCTCGCAACACGAACAGTGGCATCAACGTTCGAACTTCGTTCGCGGTGACATCGAGCGCGGATTGCCATACGACTTCGATCGGCACGTCGATACGCCGGTGATGAAGCTCAGAGAACGGAGCGTCCGGCAGTGCCTCCCCAAGTTCTAGAGTTTCGAACAGATCACTTTCGGTAGCCATGCCTACAAACTGACACACTGTCTCAACTTGAGTCAAGATGTCATTTGTCACTCCGAAGGCTAGAATCAGAGCATGTCCAGCTTGCGCGAACGCCGCCATGCCGAAACAAGAGCAGCCTTGGTCGACGCCACGTTTGACCTACTTCGGTCGCACAACTTCGCAACTCTGACCATGGAAGAGATTGCCGAGAAGGCTGGCATCAGCCGGTCTACTGCATATCGACGTTTTGCTTCCAAAGAAGACATCATCCTCGATGTTCCTCGCCAGTGGAGCGACACATGGGACCAAGCCCAAACCGACATCGCCGCGGACGCAACGCTCATGACCGCCCTGTCACATGGGTCCCTCGCCGTTGCCCAGAAGATCGACGAAGATCACGAATTGGTGCTCTTGGCCTTTAGTGCGCTCGCGGAATCACCAACGCTGCAGTCTTCGGGAGCCAACAGTGCCGACTGGATTGACGAGTGGCCACCACAATCCTGCGCCATGAACCGACCCTCGATCAGCTCGAGGTTCGGGTTCTCGCTGGTGCATGGATGGGAGCAATCGACGCAATGATGATGACTTGGGTCAATTCCGGTGGGAAGGGTTCGGTCACTGCGCTAACCGAACGACTCACTGCCCAACTGGAAGGGATCCTTCAGTAGCTCAGAGATCGCCCTGGTCGAACAAGGCATCGACGAAGTCGTCAGCGTCAAACGGGATGAGGTCGTGCGGACCTTCCCCCAACCCAACGAGCTTTACCGGTATGTCGAGCTCGTTCTGAACCGCCACCACGATGCCGCCCTTGGCCGCACCGTCAAGCTTGGTGAGCACGACTCCGGTCAGGTCAGCAGCTTCGGTGAACTCGCGGGCCTGGATCAAACCGTTCTGGCCGGTGGTCGCGTCGATCACGAGCAGCGTCTCGGTAACAGTG
>CAZHUR010000166.1:0-6152 GCA_964535395.1 uncultured Acidimicrobiales bacterium | reverse complement strand
ATCGGGTGGAGAGAGCAAACAAGACCATGATGCCAAAGCGGATCCACTGCTTGTCTTGGCTGTAAAGGTAGGCCCACAAGAAGGCGGGTACAGACAACGCCTCGGGGTGAAACTCGCTGAGGTTCAAGTTGTGGAGTTGTGGTTGAAGGCCGTAGGCAACAGCGAGCACGAGTGAACTCTCGACCCCATGCTCGAGCACGCTGCGCGAGATTCGCCAAAGTGGAACAACGGCGATCGCAAGGGCCCCGGACTGCAGGGTCAAAAGCAGGGGACCAGCCGGAACGATCGTCGAGATCTGGGCGATTGGCCACATCACGAGACTGAACTGACCCTCGAAGAGGTTCCTCCCGGTGAGCGTCACAAACGGTTCTTGGTTCTCCCCAAGCAACCACATACCTTGCATCCACGCTGCGAGTTCAGAGCCGAGTGCGAGACTGCGGAACTGGGCGATTGAAAGCACCTCGAAGATCACAAACAGCGCGATCGCGATAAGCCACGGAAGGGCTCGATCGGGTCCCGAGCCCTCGAGCCGAGCCTGCCAACGAAGCCCAAAGTTCCGCACGGTGCGGACGATGTCAGATTCGGCAAAGCTGGTGACATTGCGGGTGGTCGTCGTCGTCACTGTGAGACCGCCGGGACTCGCTCAATGAGCGACGGATCGTTGTTCTTCACACTGTTGACGCTATCGGAAACGGGATAGGCAGATAACAGCGCGTCAGGGGCGGGTACGAGTAGCCGTTGAAGTTCATCGACTTGTTGGTGTTCAGGATCGAGCCACTCTTCCCAATGCGTCGGCGCCAAAAGGACCGGCATTCGATCGTGAATCTCGCTCATCATCTCGTTTGGAGTTGTAGTGATGATCGTGCAGGTGTGGATCTCGCGCAGTCCCTCGGCATCGGTCCATCGTTCGTACAATCCGGCAAAGGCAAGCGGGTCGCCGTCGCTTCTGTGGATGAACATTGGCTGCTTTTGAGGCTTCGCTGAACCTTCGACCTCGAGACGTTTCCACTCGTAGAAGCCGTCGGCGACCACGATGCAACGTCGGCGTTTGAATGCTGAGCGAAACGAGTTCTTTGTTGCCACCGTCTCAGCCCTTGCATTGATCATCTTCGATCCAATGCGCATGTCCTTGGCCCACCGCGGAACGAGCCCCCATCGCACGTAGTCGAGGTAACGATCCTCCCCGCGCACTCGCACTACCGGCACATCGCGGGTTGGGGCGACGTTGTAGTCCGCATCATCAGCGCTTTCTGGGGCAAGGGCATCGAAGTAGGACGCGAGTTGATCTGAGGTTGACGTCGATGCAAAGCGGCCACACACGTTCGCGAGTGTAGGCGACTAGCCGGGAAGCAGCCGGACCTCGACATCAGCACGGTCGATCAGCTCACACGTGGCCGACTGGCCCGCAATGTCTATTTGGACCACCTCGCCAGGCTCGCCGGACAGCACGCTCGCCGCCGAAACAATGTCTCGGGCTTGTTCTGTCGTATCGATCGTTCCACGCTGCGAGACCAGATCGCCTCCGACGGCGTACTCGATGCGGACCCGAACCGAATCGACGGGAGCCTGTTCGGTCACCGCGTCAGGGTTGCGTGGCCAAACCTCGATCAACACAGCGTTCGCCCCAGCGCATGCGATGCGATCGCCAGTTGCGACAAAGTCCTCGTCACAACCACCAACGCCAGCAACGTCGAGAGATGACAAGTCCGACGCGGCCATAGCTACGACGAGACATTCGTCTGGGCTGGCCAAGATCACTCGATCGGACACGAGCGCTACGTGGAGGCGCCCTCCCCAAAAGACCGTTCCAGCGGTCGTCGTAGCCTGAACCGCAGCGCTCAGTTCATCGGAATCGATGCCGAGCGCGTTGCGATCTCGCGGCAGCGGCGCGCCAGCACTGTTCTCATCGACGAACCAATCGTCGAGCACGCTCACGACTTCGACGACAACAGGGGCATCGGCAGGTTCATACGCCCGCTCGTCGATAGGCGAGGCAAGTATGTTCGGGTCAGGGTCAGACACCGCACGCGCAGCGGTCGGCTCTGGCTCAGCGTTGAGGAATTGATTTAAATAGAAGCCACCCGCGACGAGGCCGGCAACAACCAAGAGACCGATCAATATCCGCCGAAGAGGGCTTCGGTCGAGATCGCCGAGCGTGTCTTTTTGACCAACGTCGATGGCAGCGTCGAGCGACGCGTCGCGGCTCGGATCACCACGTTCATCCCAGGCATCTTTGAACCCCTGGTTGGGCATGGTGTCGACCGTGTCAAAAGAACTCTCGGTTCCTTCGAGAAACTCGCCGTCGAGTTTTCGCTGCTTGGAAGACTTCCGGCTGGCAATGTCTGGCTCGGATCGGCCTTTGCGCTGCCTCATATCGACCAACGCTAGCTTGCCCTCCAACGAAGCGGTGTCAGGCGCGTCTAGGATTTCCCCGTGCTCAGAACCCCCCAAATCCTGCTCGCACTCGCCGCCATCATCGCTGCGCTGCTTGCGACTTCGGCCCCAATAGCCGCTCAAATCGACGACCGCTCCCCCGGTCAGGCTCCAGCGATTGCCCGCTGGGCTGGCGCGCCACGTGGAGAAATTACCTCGGTCATCTCTAACGGCAACTCGCTCACGGTGTCAACGGTCGTCAGCGACCCAGACTCCGCACAAGCAATGAGCTATCAGATTCTCGTCGACGGCGTCATCGCAGGTGAGGGCACCTCACCAAGCCCCGGGTCGATTGGCGGGTCGGTTTCGTTCGATACGAACGTCAATGTTCAGCCCGGAGTGCACCGGGTGTGCCTGCGGGTCGCCGACCGCGGACACGACGGGCGTACCACCAGCTGTTCGAGCATCGCGACGAACCCTCCATCGTCGAACTCGTTGCTCGATGTCAATCGAGGCGTCGTCGTTAGTCCGAGTGGGGTCATCGTCCCCGTCGTTGGTGGTTCGACAAACAACTGGCAGGTCACCACGCCATGCGGGGCCACCACGACCCTTCGAAACGGCACCTTCATCGAACACGCTCAGGTCGTCATCGATCCGGGCCATGGAGGAAGCGAGATCGGCACCGCAAGCGGATCTCTGGCTGAAAAGACGGTCAATCTCGACGTCTCCGAACGCGTTGTCGACAAACTCAACGACCTAGGCATCTCGGCGGTGATCACCCGAACAGGCGACTACCGAATCCCCCTCGCGGTGCGCGGCGATATCGCCAACGCCCTCGCTGCCGATGTGTTCATCTCCGTTCATCAAAATGGTGGGACAGGCAACAGAACGAGTACCCCGGGTACTGAGATCTTTTACTCCGAGGTCCGCCCAGAATCTGAGCGACTCGCGCGGATCATGTACGAAGAGCTACACGCTGCTGCTTCTCAGTTCAGCGCGGACTGGATATCGACGGTAAACAAGGGCGCATCGGTGCGACTGCGGCCCGAGGGTGACGACCTGTTCGGCATTCATCGCTTCACGCCGCAGATCGACTCGATCATCACCGAGTTCTTGTACATGTCGAACCCATCGGAGGGAGCGTTGCTCTTCCGAGACGACGTTCGCGAGGCACAGGCCGACGCAATCGTTGATGGACTCCTGCGCTGGTGGTTCGAAGACGGAACGGGCACCAACCTCGGTCGCCGCTTCGTCTTGGGTTCGACCGGTAGCACCGGTGGCTTCGATAACTGCGTAGATCCGTCCCTCACCACCGGCACGGTCGGCACAGCTGGGCTGGGTGATATCTCCGCTTCGGCGAGCACCGCCAGCATCGTCGCTCGCTCGGCTACACCGTCCGGCAACCTGTTCCCCCAGCTCAGCCTCGGCGCCGACCCGGGCGTTGCAAACTAACCCGCTGCAAACTAACTAGCTCTCTTTCGCTGCCCTGCTCGGGGAGACGCGAGGCGGTTCGTAGGGTTGTTTGGGGTACACGGGAGGCCATGGAGCGTCACCGATGACCTCAAGGCCTTCCCGGAACTCTTCGACAAGCGCCGTAATATTTTGAGGGTTGTCGTAGATGCCAGCCCACGGGTCGCCGTGCATCTGTAGGTATTGTTCGATGGTCTGGACGGTCAACTCGTTCGGGTTCACCGTCTCGAGGTTCTCCCAGCTGATCGGCGTCGACACTTGGGCCCCAACCCGCGCTCGAACCGACCACGCACCGAAGACCGTCTTGTGGGGCGCGTTCTGGTTGAAGTCGATGAAGACGCGCTTGCCTCGTTCTTCCTTCCACCATTTGTCGGTGAGTTTTTCTGGATGCTCCTTAGCCAGAGATCGGGCCACGGTCACCGCTGCCCCCCGAACGTCGTAGCTATCCCACTTTGGGCCGCCCGGGCTTGCATCGAGCGCAACGTACACGTGTAGCCCTTTGCTACCACTCGTCTTGACAACGCTTTCGATCGACCGCTCAGCAAACCAGTCTCTCGTGAGCATCGCTGCTTCGCGAACTTCTTCAAATCCAATGCCGGGAACCGGGTCGAGGTCGATGCGAAGCTCGTCGACGAAGCCGTTGGGCATACGAAACGGCCAGGGGTGCAGCGTGAAGGCTCCCAGGTTCACTGCCCACAGCACATGGGCAGCATCGGCGAGCACCAATGCTCTAGACGGAGTTCCATTGACGGTCTGTACGGTTGTGGTTTGCAACCATTCGGGCGCGCCATCAGGTATCCGTTTTTGAAAGAAGTTGTTGCCGCTCACACCACTCGGGTACCGCTGAAGCAGAACTGGCCGATCTCTCAACGCGTTGAGCAACGGTGCACCATATGCATCGTCGGAAAGCGAAGCGAAGTACTTGAGCACGTCACCCTTGGTCAGGCCGACCTTGGGGAAATACGGCTTGTCGAGGCTTGTAACTACAACAGACCGGCCAGCTGCTTCAATCGTCTCTCCCATGGAGGGAGTGTAGTTCGGCCCTACAGGTAGTATCCGGTGATGTCGACGATCGCGTGGGCTGACCCGCTCCCGCTGGTCCACAAGCGAAGTTGTCGGCTGTTATCGAGGCTCGACAGGGTGCCGTTTGCGAGCACCGAGTTGTTCGATGTCCAGTTGATTGTCGATGCTTCAAATGATGTTGCACTACCTGGTGTCACTGCAAGGAAACCGTTGTTGCTTCTACTGAGAAGCGTCAGGTTGAACGTCACCGCAGTAGCCCCTTCGGGCACCAAGTTTGTCTGGTCAACAGTTGCTTCGCCGAGCACCCTGCCGTTGGCAACAGAGATGAGCCGAGACTGATTGGCTCCGATCTGGCCGCCCTGGAATCGGGTGTCCCAGACGCGCTTGGGTGAAACCGGATGGAAGGACCCCGCAGTTGCGGGGCCGGCGATCTTTTTCCACGTGCCCGGAGTGCCAGTCCGAGTGCACAGCCAAAGGTTGGATAGCGTGTCAAAGATGAGCTCGCCCCTCTCATGAGAAATCGATGAACCGTTCGGATCTTCAATTCCTGTGGAGACCAGCAGGATGTTCGAACGCGCTTCGTCGGTCGCCCACGCGACGATCGCGTGACCGGACCTAGTCGTCTCGAGCCGGCTCTCGGTGTAGGCAACGAAGGCGTTCCTGCTGTCCACGGCTGAAGATGAGTACGCAGCAAGCGTCGAAGCGTAGGTCGAATCAGCTCCATAGGTCGCCGAGGCATCTTCGAATGTGAACGCGTTGCGGTTCCCAGCTCCCTGACCAACCGCAACTGTTGGAGATGTTGCCAGGTTACTCTCGATGCCTAGAAAGATCGCGAGACCGTCGGCTGCTGCGGCTTGTGTTGACCCCGACACAACGCCAGCTGCAGTGACAGCTGCACCCACTCCAACCTTTTTGAGCAGACCCCGCCTGGAATGAATCTCTCCCGGATCAGCCGCTTGAGAGTCCACCGATTTTGCTTCGGTCGCTTTTGCTTCTAACGCCTTTGGTCCTGAGGCCCTTGGAGCACTCCGGAGTTCCGCGAGCTCATCCTGCGCGAGTGTTAACTCGTCGCGAGTGGCCGCCAAGTCCTCCTTCATGCTCTGAAGTTCTTCCCAGAGGCGCGCAGAGTCGCCCGTCATATCTTTCCCGCCTGACATGTCCGCCCTTTCAATTATGGACCGTGCTCGATCAGCACAATTCCTTAGAAACCATAGAGATTAGAGCAGATCTAGCGGTGAGGGTGACATCGTGAACTTGTCGGGTTGGGGAGATTTGAACTCCCGACC
>CAZHUR010000165.1:0-6153 GCA_964535395.1 uncultured Acidimicrobiales bacterium | reverse complement strand
AGTAGTGTAAGCATTAGGTGACTCCTGGTATCGGACGGAGAGCCGCTTCGAGAAACCTCAGCAACTCACTTCTACGTTCAGTTAACGTTCTCAGATTTGGCTCCATTCCCATTGCGCGGAGCACTTCGACCTCGGTGGCAACTCCCATGATGGTCGAGTACAAGGAGAACAAGAGCAGTCGAGCGTTGTTGCCGACGACTCGATCTTCGACGAGCGCTGCTTCGAGGGATCGTTGTGCTGCGTCAATGTGTGCTGCGAGACGGTCGGACAACTGAACAGCTGCGCTCGAGCCAGGGCGAGATGCCTCTCGAAGAAGCCCGAGTAGGGCCGGGCGCTGTACGGCGAGGCGAAATACCACTCGCACCGCACCCTCGACTTGTGCGAACACGTCGTTTGGGTCGACGCGCGCTACCTCTGCGTCAAGCTCTTCGATAAAGACGTCCGCTGCTTCATCCACGACTGCCTGGAACAGAATCTGCTTCGAATTGAAGTGATACAGAATCGATTGTTTCGCAAGGTCGAGTTCACGCGCTAAGTCATCGAGAGATGTCCCGTCGACCCCGGTCGTCCCAAACGATTCGAGTGCGGTGGAGAGAATGCGCTCTCGCGTGCTCACCTCCCCACCTTACTCGCGCCACTTCGCGCGTCTACCAACTGGTAGAGAACGAGATTTTGCTGATAGAACAGAGGGGTGATTCGAGAACAGCTTGCGGGCAAGCGCATTGCGGTCACGGGGTCGACCGGATTTCTGGGGACGGCCCTCGTTGAACGCCTCATCAGATCCGTTCCAGACTGCGAGTTGATCCTACTCGTCCGACCAGGTCGACGAGGGGCGAGCGCCCGCGTCAACCGTGACGTGTTGAAGAACGATGCGTTCAGCACGATCCGGAAGGAAATGGGCAAGGACGCCTTCGAAGAACACTGCGCCCAGCGAGTGTCCGCAGTAGCCGGCGATGTCGGCACCGACGGCCTGGGCCTTTCTGGCGAGGACCTCGACCTTTGGCTGACCGCCGACGTGATCATTCACTCGGCTGCCACGGTCTCGTTCGATTCGCCACTCGATACCGCGGTCGAGGTCAACCTCCTCGGCCCCCAACGCATTGCCAACCTCTGCAACGAACACGGCGTGGCCCCTCACCTCGTGGCGGTATCCACCTGTTATGTCGCCGGTAGCCGCCGCGGTTCGGCTCCAGAAGAACTTGTCGACGAAAGCCCCTACTTCGTCGATGTCAGTTGGCGCCGCGAAGTCGATGCTGCTCGGCGAAGTCGCCTCGACGAAGAAACCGCCAGCCGCCAACCTGGGCGCCTTGCGGACTTCCGCCAAGGCGCCCAACGCGAACTCGGAGCGGTCGGAACTCCAGCACTTGCTGCCAAGACCGAACAACTGCGCCAAGCCTGGGTCACAAATCAGATGGTCGAGAACGGTCGAGCCCGCGCATCATCGCTCGGGTTTCCCGACGCGTATGCGTATACCAAAGCTCTCGGCGAGCTAGCTCTGGTCGAAAGCCGGCAGGAGGTTCCTGTCTCGATCGTGCGTCCATCGATCATCGAGTCGGCGTGGTCCCAGCCTGTACCCGGTTGGATCCGAGGGTTCCGAATGGCCGAACCGGTCATCATCTCATATGCCCGCGGCCTACTCAGCGAGTTTCCGGGCGTGCCCGAAGGTGTCGTTGACGTCATCCCGGTCGACATGGTCGTCGCCGCGATCATCGCCGTAGCAGCTCGCGGGCCAAAGGACGACGGCCCCGACGTCACCCAGGTGGCGTCGGGCAGCGCCAACCCACTTCGTTACAAGAATCTCGTCGACTACGCCGAGGACTGGTTCACTCGCAATCCCATCTACGACGAACTCGGTCAGCCAATCGCCGTGGCGGCATGGCAGTTCCCTGGACGAGGCCGAGTAGAACGCCAGCTGCAGCGAGCGCGCAGCAGCCTCGACCGAGCCGATCAGATCCTGGAGAAGCTTCCGCTCAGAGGCCGTACCGCTGCCTACGCGATGGAACTTCAGAGCCGCAAAGAACTACTGGATCAAGCCTCTGGCTACGTCGAACTCTACGGAGCGTACGCCGAGTGTGAAGCTCTATACGGCCTCGAGAACCTGCTTGGACTATGGGACGAGATCTCCGACGAAGATCGCGAAAACTTCGGCTTTGACCCACGGGTCATCGACTGGAAACACTACGTGCAGAATGTGCACCTTCCTTCGGTCGTACGCCAGGCCCGTGCAAAGACCACGCCTGGGAAAAAGGTTGGTCCCAGCCGAGCAACACGACTTCGTGAGCAGGTTCTCTCACCAGATCGACAGATGGCGGTGTTCGACCTGGAGAACACGATCATTGCCTCCAACGTAGTCACCTCGTATGCGTGGCTCGCGACCCGCAACCTCTCACCCGCAGACCGAGTCGCGTTCGCAGCCAAGGCATTAGCCCAAGGTCCGAGTTGGCTGGCGCTCGACCGTAAAGACCGCAGCGACTTCCTCCGCAGCTTCTATCGCAACTATCGCGGCGCCGACGTCGAACAGATCGAAGCCGATGCGCAAGAACTTCTGAGCGACTATCTGCTCAACAAGGCCTTTCCTGCTGCAATCCGTCGGGTCCGCGCTCATCGGGCGCTCGGGCATCGCACACTTCTGATCACCGGTGCACTCGACTTTGTCATCGAACCAATACGACCGCTCTTCGACGACATCATCTCGGCCAGAATGGGATCGGTCAACGGCCGTTACACCGGCGGCATGACGACCGTGCCGCCGACTGCAGAGAACCGATATCAGGCTTTGGCCGACTACGCCGCAGCCCATGACATCGATCTGCGCGAATCGGTTGCATACGCCGATTCCAGCAGTGATCTACCGATGCTCGAAGCCGTTGGCTTTCCAGTTGCGGTCAACCCCGAAACCAAACTTGCCAGCATTGCCCGAAAGCGCGGCTGGCTGGTCGAAGACTTCACCAAGCAGTCCGGCGCACCCAGCCGGCCACTCCCCCTTGCGCCTCGTACCGGAGCCTTACCCGAAACAATGATGAGCGCACTCATGAATCGCAGCCCTGGCGTTGCCGAGGAGAAAACCAGAAGATGAGCCCCCGCAAAGCACCGCGACCCGGACTAGTACTCGATGTCGACGCATCGACCCCTCCGGTCCTTTTCCACCACGGTGAGAATTTCCGTATGGAGAAGCTGCCGGTTGGTCGATCACGCATCATCTATCCAGCCGAGCCGCTCCGCGGACTAGAGAATCCCGATCAGGCCATCTACGACGCCCTTGACAACCCGATCGACTCAGAACCATTGCGGGCGTTGATGAAGCCCAACATGAAACTGACGATTGCATTCGATGACATCAGTCTTCCGCTTCCTCCAATGCGCAAGCCCGATGTTCGCCAACGCATTATCGAAGCGGTTCTCGATATCGCAGCCGAAGTCGGCGTTGATGACGTTCATATCATTGCCGCGCTGGCCTTGCACCGGCGTATGACCGAGGCCGAGCTTCGCCACGCGGTTGGCGACCGGGTGTACGACGCGTTCGCGCCGAGCGGTCGTCTCTACAACCACGACGCCGAAGACCCAGATGGAATGACTCACCTCGGCACCACCAACCACGGTGAAGAGGTGCAGATCTCCAAGCGTGCCGTCGACAGCGACCTGACCGTCTATGTGAACATCAACCTCGTATCGATGGACGGCGGCCACAAGAGCACCGCGACCGGCCTGTCCGGCTACACGGCCCTGCGCCATCATCACAATGTCGACACGATGCGAAAATCCACGTCGTTCATGGATCCACCAAACTCCGAACTACATACGAAGAACTGGCGCCAAGGCGACGTCATCCGGAACGCGGGCGTGAAGATCTTTCAGATCGAAACAACGATCAACAACAACACGTTCGGCGAAACCGGACCGTTGTCGATGCTGCAAAAGCGCGAGTGGGAGTGGACCAGCACCGACCGCGCCAAGTTCGTTGCTATGCAGGGCGGACTCAAGTACATGACCCCGGGCGCTAGGCGTCGCGCGTTCCACAATTGGAAAGCCCCCTATGAGCTGACCTCGGTTCAAGCTGGCGAGATCGAAGCGGTTCACAAGGTCACGACCGAGAACACCCTCGCTCAGCATCTCGTGCCGGTCGAAGGCCAAACCGACATCATGACGATGGGCCTGCCCTATATCTGTCCATACAACGTCAACTCGGTGATGAACCCGATCCTGGTCGCGGTTCTTGGCTTGGGTTACTTCTTTAACCTGTATCGGGGTAAGCCGCTCGTCCGTAAGGGCGGCGTGCTGATCATGAGCCACCCGACCCCGTGGGACTTCAACCCGGTCCACCACCCGAGTTACATCGATTTCTTCGAACAGGTTCTCGCCGACACGACCGATCCGATCGAGATCGAGAAGAAGTACGAAAAGCAGTACGCCGAAGACGAGTGGTATCGCCACCTCTACCGCACTGGCTACGCTTACCACGGCGTGCACCCGTTCTATATGTGGTACTGGTGCGCTCACGCCCTCGAACATCTCGGCCAGACCATCATTGTCGGCGGAGATCCAAAGGCCGTTCGCCGACTTGGGTTCCGCCCGGCATCAACTCTCCAGGATGCCCTTGAGATGGCGACCGACACGGTTGGTCCGCAACCGACGATCACACACTTCCATAACCCGCCGATGCTCATGGCAGACGTGACCTGATGGACTCCATTCAGTCGCTTCGAAAGCGAGCCGCCAAACAACTTGCCGGTGCCGAAGTGCCCCTCGTCGGCAAGATTCGCAAGCCGCTATCCGCGCTGCCCTTCCCATACACCGCACCGACGACACCTCAGAACGTTGAGGCGCCAGAACGCTCGACGATGACGGGAACGAACTTTCCGACCGACTGGGCGCGCAGCGAACCAGCCCGAATGACCCGAGCGGTCATCATCGACACGATGATGCGTCCGGTGATGAACGGCCTTGCTCAACCCACGCGGACGGGCATCGACCGATTGGACGGGCTCAAGGGTCCTGCGGTTTTTGCTGCGAACCACCACAGTCACCTCGACACACCACTGCTGCTCAGTTCGCTACCGAGTCCGTGGCGCCATCGCGTCGTCATTGGTGCAGCCGCCGACTACTTCTTTGGTACGCGCCTTACCGGCGCACTCTCCGCGCTCGCTATCGGAGCAATCCCAATCGATCGCAACAAGGTGAGCCGGACATCGACCGACCTCGCGCGAGATCTGGTCGAAGAAGGCTGGTCGTTGGTCGTGTTCCCCGAAGGTGGTCGAAGCCCCGATGGCTGGGGCCAACCATTCCGTGGTGGAGCCGCGTTCATTGCTCAACGGGCAGACGTTCCCGTCGTGCCTGTACACATCGAAGGAACCGGTCGAATTCTGAGCAAGGGCAATTCGGTGCCTCGTCCAAGTCGCACCACCATTACCTTCGGCAAGCCAGTTCACTGCGAGGAGAACGAAGACATCCGTTCGTTTAACGAGCGGATCGAAGCACAGGTCAGTGAGCTCGCCGATGAAGCAATGACCGATTGGTGGCAGGCAAAAAAGCGTGCCCACGCCGGCGACACACCGTCGCTAACGGGCCCGCAAACCGCGTCGTGGCGACGAATCTGGGAACTCGATTCCGAGCGGCGTCCTCAATTCGGACGCAACAAAAAGAGGGCCTGGCCCAGATAGCCGTTCAGCTATTCGGAAAGACAAACGGCCAGGGCTGAGGCTTCTCGAGGGTCGAGGCCCAAGCCAAGTTCAGGAGAGGTCAACAACTCGATCGCTTCGAGTTCGAGGAGGTGGTTGATCACGCACTCGGCGTTGGTCTCGGTACGCCCGAAGCTCATGAGCATCTCTACTGCTGCAGCACCCTGAGCTTCCAGTTCCTCCGAAGAGATCGCAGCTTCGAAGAAGTCGCCCTCCTCGTCTAGCTGGAGTTCGTTCAGACGCGCGGGCGGCGGAGCAACTTCAGCATTCGGCGGTGGGCTCTGCACATCGTCGACCTCAACTTCGAATGCGGGAAGCACCTCGGTCGACACGCATCGCTCGTTGGCCGATGAGAGCGCCTCCTGGTCTGAGTCGGTCGTGCCGGTTCGAGGGTCAGCGGCTTCGAGTTGGTCCATTGCTAGCAGGGTGTCGGCGATACATGTCGCCTGGGGCAGCGTGGCTCCTGACGTTTGCAAGG
>CAZHUR010000164.1:0-6332 GCA_964535395.1 uncultured Acidimicrobiales bacterium | reverse complement strand
GACGGTAACTCCGGCCGAGGACAAGGGGGTCATGAGGGCTTCCTTTCGAGAGAGGCCGTGTGAAGTGGGGGCGTTGCTGACTTCACAGCACGGCCCCGATACCGATCACCATCGACAGGACGAGTGCTGCCAGGACGCCCGAACGTGAACGGTCTCGCAAGTCTTCGAGGCGGCGGTGAAGTTCACGCAGTCGCTCGGGGGTATCGACACGAGCAGCGCCGAGGATGGTCGCGCCTCGAACGAATCCGAAGAGGGCGCCCAGAGCGACCGCAATTGCTGGCGAGCTACTGAGCACCATGGCTACGACGAGAAGGTGAACCAGAGCGGTGGTGATGATCGTCGAGATACCAAACCCGAGCTCGGCACCCCATCCTCCGCCGTAGACCCATCCCCGATAGGTCTGGATCCAGTTCTCATCGACCTGGCGAGTGCGGGTGGGTAGTAATCGCTCGCTTCTGGTCACTTCGAAGAAGAACGCGAGCCCTGTCGCCGCCACGAGCAGGATCGTGCGCACGGCATCACTTGGGTTCAGCAGAGCCGTGAAGGCAAGGCCGACGAGTGCTCCGAGTGCCCCGAGGGCAACGCCGCCGATCGTGCTTCCGACGATGTGGGCAGTGGCGGTGTGTCCAAATGAGTTGTCTCGGCTCCGTTCCCCGAACGGATGGATGCTCGATAGCATCGATTCGCCTCAGGGGGACCACGTTGAGCGGATGGCTCCGACAACGGCAGCGATCAGGCCGACGGCGACGACCGCACTCACGCGTTCCCGCCTGCGGCCTTGTCAGAGGGCGGCTCTTCGTGCGGATAGAGCGTGGGGTCGTTGGGCGAGATACCAGCCGAAAGTAGATCGGCGTCGATGCGCTGTTCGTTCTCTGCTTCCACATCTGCTTCGGCTCGAGAGAGAAGCGAACCGACTTGGGTCCACGTCGATGCTGCTCCCTCGCCCTCCACCGTTCCAGACGCTCCGTCGATCAGGACGAAATAGGGCGATACCGGGACTCCGTAGTCGCTCCAAGCCTGTGTGGACATGACGACGGCGTGGCGTTCCGGTGCCAGGTTGGCGAGTGCTGCGGGGCTTTCCTCGTCGTTGCTCTTGGTGACGATCACGAGGCGATCTACTGATCGTGGCAGCGCAGCGTCGCTTGCAAAGGCGTCCCAGAAGTTGCGACACGTGGTGCAACCGCTGCTGAGGAAAGCAAGCAGCGTCCGTTCGTGCCGGTTCACAAGCCCCACCGCCAGAGCACCGCCGCGAGGCGTGGTGCCGCTGATGTCGGACACGGTCCCATTGTTGGTGCCCTCGGTTATGCGTTCGCTGGCGTGGGGGACCGTCTTGCGTTGAGGGTCGGGCAGGAGTCCGCCCTGGTCTCCGCCAGCCTCATCATGGCCAAAGGTGACGCCCAGCTCGTTGAACGCCCGGAGCATCTCGCCGTGGCTCCGGAGCAGTCCAATGACAACGATTGTCAAGATGATGACGACGACGGTCAGTCCCGCGACTACAAACGTCATCGTCCAAGCAACCCTGGATCGACCTCGTCCACATCGACCTCGACGACCTCTTCGGACACTTCTTCCTCAGGGGCGGTTTCCTCGCCTGGTGCCTCAACGTCTTCTGGGACGATCTCTTCGTCGGCGGCGACCGGTTCTTCGACCTCGTCGCCGTGTCGCTCCGGACACACGCATTGAGCGAGGCCCTCCTGAGTGACCGTCGGGTCGTTCGCGAGGCAGGGCGCGTCGTGGAATCGTGTTCCATTGTCGGTCGCCGTTGCCGTGGTACAGCTTGGCTCGAAACGCCACGGAGGCGTGCACGTGACCACCCTGCATACGATTGGACCGAGGCAGGCGATCTGCTGGTTGCACTGGCCGTAACGAAACGCCGTGCAGCACGCCTTGCGGTTCGAACAATCGCCACCCGAGCACGAGCAGTCGCACATGTCGGTTGCGCGGGTCACGCCCGCCGGCCCACATGGCCCCGAGGCAGTGGCGTTGCAGTCGAGGTAGTAGCGGGGCCCTGGGGTGCCATTCGCTGTGCAGAACGACGATCCGTCGACCTTCCACCATCCGGCGGGGACGGTGTCGGTGGGACACGAGTTCACGCCGGTCATGGTGCAGCAGAACTCGGTGTAGCCATCACAGCAGCTCGAACCGCAGTCACAGTCCTGGTTGTTGCAACGACAGATTGCGGCATAGGCAGTACCCGGCCGAAGCACATAGGCAGTAGGCGCTGTGACAAGGGCTGAACCCACGAGTGCCGACTTGGTGATGAAGCTTCGACGCGAGGTGCGCTCGGCAATTGCCTTACCGGCGCGATCGAGTAGGCGGGTGCTCACAAGAGTTACTCCTTCGGGCCGTTGCTGGTGAGAGCGAATTGGGTGACCATCGGCTGAGAACCGGACTTTGTTGCGGCCAGAGTGCGCGGGAGCAACGTGAGCGCCACGATCGACAGGACCACGGCAACTGCGACCAAGACCACCGTGAGGAAGGCTTCGAAGGCAGATCCCTCGAAGGACGAAAGCTCGACGGGCGTGAGGACCGAGAGCAAGGCAATCGCGCTTGCGACGGCATTGAAGATGAGGTGCCCGGTGGTCGCCGGAGTGTCTTCCCGGCCGAAACATCCACACGACCCGACCCTGCTCGAATCTCCAAGTGCCCACCACACAAACCCGGTAAACCCGAGGTAGCTGAGTCCGACACCAGCCCACGCCAGTGGATGACCGGTGAGGATAGCGACGGCTGCGAGCACAACTTCGTAGGCGCCCAGCAGACGTGCTGCGAGCAGCGGGGAAGGAACGTTCAGTTCTCGAAGCGACCCAGCGGTCGCCGAGGGACTTCGCAGTTTCGCGAGTCCCGCGATGAAGAGCACGCCGGTTACGACGTAGAGGGGTACGGCCAGGGGTGTCACTGAGAGAATCGTAGTGTTCACAGTCCCACTGAATGGCGATGCTGAGGGACTACCCTTGGCTGCTTATGGCAGTTCGATTCGTAATCATTGGTGGTGGCCCTGCGGGCGTTACCGCGGCCACATACGCAGCGCGTTTAGGCGCAGAGGTCACCCTCATTGAGCGTGACATTATCGGCGGTGCAGCTCATCTATGGGATTGCATCCCTTCAAAGGCAATGATCGCCACTGGGGGAGCGATTGCCTTCCTTGGACGAAGCGAGGGCATGGGTCTTCAAACGGTCGATCCAACGATCAGCATCGGCAACCTCGATGAACGCCTCAGCCATATCACCGGCGATCTCGAGGCAAAGAACAACGAACTGCTCAACAGTCAGGGCGTTCGGATCATCGAAGGCACCGGCACGTTGCTCGATGCCACGACGATCGAGGCCACGCTCAACGACGGGACTACAGAAACGATCGAGGCGGACAAGATACTGCTGTCGACGGGCAGCCGGCCCCGCATCCCAGAGTGGTGCAGCCCAGACGGCAAACGAATTCTCACCACACGCGACGCGTATCCGCCACCGGAGATACCCGAGCACCTCACCGTCGTTGGTTCGGGCGTAACCGGTGTGGAGTTCGTTCATATGTTCTCATCGCTCGGTTCCGAGGTAACGCTCATCGTCAGTCGCCAGCACGTGCTTCCCGGCAAGGATCCAGAAGTTGCTTACGAGCTCGAGCAGAACTTCCTCGAACGAGGCGTCAAACTGCTGAAGGGCGCTCGCAGTACGGGCATCGAACGCGATGGCGACGGGGTAGTGGTGACCTGCGATGACGGACGCATCGTGAACAGTTCACACGCGTTGCTTGCGATTGGCTCGATCCCCAACTCGGAGAACCTTGGCCTTGACGCTGCTGGCATCGAGCATGACGGCGGCTACATCAACATCGATCACAACGCACTCTCGAGCGTGCCCAACATCTACGCAGCGGGCGATCTCTCTGGCAAGCTCCCGCTCTCGTCGGTGGCCTCGATGCAGGGACGCAAGATCGCCGAACACATGCTCGGCCTTCACAAAGATCGCCCGCACCGCCATCTCAGCTACACCAAGGCAGCTTCGGCGATCTTCACCGAACCCGAGATCGCCGACGTTGGTGTTTCTGAAGCGGACGCCTTTGCACAGGGTCGCAAAGTGCGAGTGACCAAGGTGCCCTTCTCCGCCTCTGCCAAAGCGCACATCAACGACGACGTGAGGGGTTTCGTGAAGCTCATCTCCGACCCGGCGACCGGCGTGGTCCTCGGAGGCTCGATCGTCGGCCGCCACGCAGCCGAATTGATCTCGGTGATTGCACTCTGCGTTCAAAACCAGCTGACGGTCAACGACCTCTCAGAGACGCTCTTCGTTCACCCAACACTCAGCGAAACGCTCTCTGAGGCCGCCGAGTAGAGATCGGGCCCGGCCGTTAAGTCAGGAAATGTCGATTGGTTCGTCGGGAAGGTTGCCGTCGACGATCGGGGCTAAGAACTCTCTCAGCCGCGGGGGTAACACCGGTTCATCGCTGGCGAGCAGTTCGTCGACGTCCCACCACTTCGCTCCCTTAAACGCGAGCGCTTCGAAGTATTCAAGACCCTTCGGGTTGTACTCGCCGCCATCACACCACGCCACGTGAATCCACTCTTCGCTATCGAAAAAATACCCAGCGAAGGTGAACTGACACTGCTGAGTCCAGATGCACGGACCGAGCTCGAAGTCGGTGATGCCCGTCTCTTCGATGATCTCTCGTGATGCGGCCTGCTCGGAGGTCTCGCCGGCATCGATCCCACCACCAGGAATCTCCCACCAGTCTGGTTTCGACCGATCACCGGGATCGCATGCGTTGATCATGAAGATCCGTCGATCCCGATCGAGTAAGACAACTCGCGCCGCAGGACGCTTCCGGTTCACCACCTCACGTTACCGCCGCGCCCTTCCAGGTCGTGGGGTAGCTTTCAACAGCGAAGCCTTCCTTTTCTGGGCCAAGATCATGTGGTCTGAGCTTCTCACTCACAGGAGCGAAATGCGCATCGGAATTAGCATCACCAGCCGCCACGCCGGAGCCGGACCGACGGTTGCGGTCGCCAATGTGTTAGCCCGTGCCAAGGTGGCTGCCGAGGCGGGCCTTGATCACTTGAGCCTTGGCGACCATCACTCGAACGGACTCGATGATAACTACGTTCAGAACGTGCCCATGGTCGGCCGCATGATGGCTGATTGGCCGGCGGATCGATCGATCGGCGCGCTCTTCCTTTTGCCGCTTTGGAACCCGGTGTTGGTTGCCGAACAGGTTGGCACGCTGGCCGCAATGTCGGAAGCCCCGTTCGTTCTGCAGACCGGTATTGGCTGGGGCGAGGCCGACTTCGCCGCAATGGGCGCCTGCTTGGCCGACCGCGGCCGTCACACTGACGAGTCGATCAAGGTCATCAAATCGCTTCTCGGTGGTGGCGTTGCCGATAGCGAGATGTTGAATGTCGTCGGCGCGTCGATTTCGCCGCGTCCTCCTCGACCTGTTGAGTGGTGGATTGGATCGGGTACTGGTGACGTGCCGCTGCGACGGGCAGCCCGGGAGGGTGATGCCTGGTACGCCAGTCCCGGCCTGACAGCTGTTGATCTGGCCGAGGCGATCGTCCGGTATCGCGGGTTCTGCGCAGAGTACGGGACCACCCCGAGGGTGGCGTTACGACGGGACATTCTCGTTGGCCGCAACGACAGCGAAACCGTCGAGCAGGGTCGGGAGATGATCAGCGCCGGCTATCGAGGTCTCGGCGAGAACCAACTGGTGTTCGGAGGAGTCGACAGAGTGACGGAACGATTGAGTGAGCTGGCCGAGCTCGGGATTGACGACTTTGTCATTCGGACGATGAACGTGTCCCAGCCTCAGGCGTTGGAGTCGATCGCGTTGACCGGAGAAGTCCGCAAAGCGCTTATCGAGGGCGACTGAGCGTCGCCGCTATCGCAACCGGAAGACTTGCCGAAATGCTGCTGTAAGCAATCGCGTGAACCAACCGTGTTCATCTAAGTCGGAAGCGCAGGGGACGAAGCACAGGGGACATTGTCCCGCCACACTGACTGTGACACTCTGATGGCATGGGTGTCGCGACAGTTGAAATTGTGGAACGCGTTCTGCCGTCCTCGTTGCGCAATCCAATCGGCCTGCTTTGGGTGGTTGTGACGAGTACTTGGACCGCTGTCTTTGTCTGGAACCTCCTTCAGATGCGGTCGCTGATCGCGGACATCCGGGAAGCGGTGGGTGAGAGCGGTGTTGGTTCGCCCCCTAGGTTTGGGTCGGCTGGCTCAACGGGTGGCTGGGGTGCGGAACTATCGGAAGCTGGATGGACTGGCGAGTTCTTGGGCCGGACGTACGACCTTCCGCCCGATCACTTCGTGTTGTGGTTCGGAGCGTTTGCCACATA
>CAZHUR010000163.1:0-6336 GCA_964535395.1 uncultured Acidimicrobiales bacterium | reverse complement strand
ACCGAAACCATCCTCGATCGTGCCGTTGAGCACCGACCACATACCGGGCGGCAACAGCAACACGGCCAACTCGAAGGGCCAGAGCGCGGTTGTCCACTTCACCAGTTCGTTGAGCGGAGCGCGGCCGAGGCCGGGCTGCACCAAATACCAATGGCCCAGCAACATCGCGTCGGTAACGGCACCGAGAAAGAGCGCCCCGACAAGAGTTCGCGGCACTCCGAGGCTCGCTGGACCGATCGCGACGAAGCCCGCAGCGATCACCGAGATCAACCCGAAGATCGGCGGGATGAGATCGAGGTGGGGAGGGAACTCTTCTGCGGCCTTGTCGAAGCGTTCTTCCTCTTTGTCGATGCCGGTCATCTGCGCGACGCGAGCTGTGCGCTTCTCGATCACTTCTCGCTGACCCGCAACCCCAGCAGCCCGTCGCACATAGCTCACCCACAGGGCGTAGCCCGACGAGATGATCATCGCAGCGTTCGCGATGTCTCGAACGGGCGACCAACTCGTGTAGAACGCGATGACCAACGCAATGATGCCGAACGTCATAAACGTCATGCGTTGCAGCCAGCCGTAGCCAAGGCCCACTTCGCGTCGGCGAGTGGTTACCCAAAGGAAGAGGAGGCCGCCAGTTGCCCACTGGATCATGACCGTGGCGGCGTCGAGTTCAATCACTGTCTGAAGGCTATCGGGCGCGCTCGGGGCCATGCTCCTAACAGTTGACGGTCAAAATGAGCGATACTGGACATATGGCACGTCCGATTTGGTCCGGTTCGGTCAGCTTTGGCCTGGTCAACATTCCGGTGAAACTGTTCAGCGCGGTGTCGCGCAAATCTGTTCGCTTCAATCAGATTGAAGCCGAGACCGGGGCTCGCATTCGCCAGAAGCGCGTGAGCGAACAGACCGGCGAAGAGGTCGAGTACAAAGACATCGTCAAGGGCTACGAACTCCCGAGCGGTGAGTTTGTCACCATCACGCCAGAAGAACTCGATGCACTCGACCCTGATTCGGCTCGCACGATCGAACTCGAAGAGTTTGTCGACCTCGCCGACATCGACCCGATCTTCTACGACTCGGCCTACTACTTGGCGCCCAGCCCAGATACGCAAAAGCCCTACAAGCTCCTCGTAACGGCAATGGAAGAGTCGGGCAAGGTTGGCATTGCTCGCTTTGTCATGCGTTCCAAGCAGTACGTGGCAGCACTTCGCCCAGCCGACGGTCGCTTGTTGTTGTCGACGATGGTCTACGCCGACGAGGTCGTCGCCCCAACAGCGGTTGAACTCTTCGATGGACTCGACGACATCGAGATCTCCGACAAGGAGATCGATATGGCCCGACAGCTCATCAGTAACCTCGAAGCCAATTTCGAGCCAGAGAAGTTCACAGACACATACCGCGAAGCCGTGCTCGCTCTCATCGATCGCAAGGCTGCGGGCGAGGACGTCATCATCCCAGCAGAAGCCAGCGCAGAAGCTGGTTCGGTAGTCGACCTGATGGCGGCGCTCGAAGCGAGCGTCGCCGAAGCCAAGTCTGCTCGCAGCCGTCATCCCGCTTCAAAGGCCACCAAAGACGGCGCCGACGAAGACAAGGCCGCGTCCTAGCACCGACGGCATAGGGCGTAAACTGAACAGATGCCTGCGCCGAAGCCTCTTCTGACCGAGGTCGCTGGGCGCACGCTCAAGGTCACGAACCTCGACAAGGTTCTCTACCCAATGGTCGAGTTCCGTAAGGCCCAGGTCATCGAGTACTACGTGACGATCGCCCCAGCGATGCTCACCCACATCAAAGGGCGCGGCATCACCTTCAAGCGGTGGCCCGATGGAGTTACCGCCGAGCCGTTCTTTAACAAGAGAGCTCCGGATCACCGACCCGACTGGGTCGGAACGTGTCGTGGTCCTGGCGATAAGGGCAAAGGGATCGACTACCCGGTGCTCGATGAGGTGGCGGCGCTGGCGTGGTCGGCGAACTTGGCCGCGCTTGAGATTCACGCCCCGATGGCTCGATGCGTCGACATCGACTCACCGACGATCCTCGTATTTGATCTCGATCCAGGCAAGGGCACATCGGTCGTGGAGTGCTCGCAAGTGGCACTGCTGATCGCCGAAATGCTGAACAAGGTCGGCTTGGAATCATTCGCCAAGACCTCAGGTTCAAAGGGCTTGCAAATGTACATTCCCCTGAACACCCCCCACACCACGATCAGACGCGCGACTTCGCGAACGCTGTTGCGCAGCTACTCGAGAAGAACCATCCTGAGACGGTCACCTCGACCATGGCAAAAGCAGTTCGGCCTGGAAAGATCTTCATCGACTGGAGTCAGAACTCGCGCCATAAGACCACGATCGCCCCATACTCACTGCGGGGGCGGGAGCGACCGACGGTCTCAACTCCGCTGACGTGGGACGAGGTGAGCATGTGTGCAGATGGCGAGTGGATTGGTTTCGAAGCACACGAGGTGCTCGAACGCGTTGCTGACCTCGGCGATCTCTTTGCTCCAGTCGCAACCCTCGAACAAGTGCTGCCGGGTACCCAGTGACCGATTCTGAGCAGTTCGAGTTCACCGACGAGGAGTACCGGGAGTTCTTTGCCCCGTCGAGTAGCGAGCCCTTGGGCCCGCGCAGCAGCCGGCTCCCACGCGGTGCTCGATGGATCGGCATCTTCGTCGCTGGTGCAATGGCCCTCGGCGGAGCGTTCGCTCTGATCGACGCGATCATCACCAATCCCGACATTCGCGAACCTGCAGAAATCGAAGCAGCAGCCTGGCAGCGCGTCGACGAATCACCGTTCGGATGGCTCGTATCCGACATCGTCATCGCTTCAATCGACGAGGGTCGAGTGGGCGCATTCGTGACCAACAATCCACCCGATGGGGTGATCACGATCGATTTCCGACCATGGACCGGAGATCGTCTCGAAGAGTTGATGGACCACGAAATTGGCCACCTCGTCGACTTTGCACTGTGGCGTCCCGGCGAAGCGGATCGCAACGGTGGTCTCGGCGTCGAGGCGTGGGCAGAGTGCGCAGCGGTCGACGCTGGAACCCGACAAACCGATCCTCGCGACCCGGGCGGTGAGTATCACTGCTTCGATGACGAGATCACCGTCTTTCAAGAAACGCTCGGCAGCGTCACCGAAATCTGTGCGAGGTGGGGTGATCGAGAGTGCCGCACCGCCGAGGAGCTTGGGTTAGGCGAATTCGACGTCTCCGATGAGTAACGACCGGGGCGCTGTCGCCCTGGTGTCAGGGGCCTACATCTGGTGGGGTTCCTCCGCGATCTTCTGGAACGAGTTGTCCTCGGTCAGCCCGACAGATCAACTGAGCTACCGGGTTATCACCGCTTTTCTTTACCTGACGGTCGGCGTTGGGTTGCTGCGCACTCGTCTAACGAGGGTCGGAATCGAGGCCTCGCTCTTCGCCCCCGGAGCGCTCCGCTCACACCTGACCCGCCGCCACCTGCTCTACGGCGCTGGCGCCGCGATCATGATCTCGTCGAACTGGGCGTTGTTCCTCTGGGCGGTGAGCAACGGTCAGGCGGTCGAGGCAGCGCTCGGATACTTCCTCATGCCGTTCTTCTCGGTCGCTCTCGGGGTTGCGATCCTCGGCGAACGACTTCGCCCATTGCAAGTGGCTGCCCTCACCTTGTCCGCCGTCGGAATCGTCTGGACCGTCATCACCGTGGGCCGGCTTCCGCTCATTGCGATTTTTGTCGGGCTCACCTTCGCTGTCTATGGCTTTCTCAGAAAGCAGGGTCCGTGGGATGCCCTTTCCGGAGTCACGTTCGAGACAGGGTTTTTGCTCCCGGTCTTCGGAGCTTCACTCCTTATTCGTGGCATCGGCGGAAGTTCGGTGTTTGGCGACGGGTCGGCATACACCCTTCTACTCATCACCCTCACCGGCCTCGTGACGATCATCCCGCTCGTGTCCTTTGGTTCGGCCGCACGGCGAGTGCCGCTGGCGGTGATTGGGCTCTTGCAGTACATAAACCCCACGCTGCAGTTCCTGGTGGGTTGGCAGGTGCTCGGAGAGTCCGTGGGTGGCGACCGCCTTTTGGGATTCGTCTGGATTTGGGTGGCGCTTGCCCTGATCGTGTTTGACGAACTCGGTTCAAAGCGTCCAGTCGACGGGTTGTCGGCCAGCGGCGACCAGCGCCTCGTTGGCAGCACTGAACGGACGACTGCCGAAAAAGCCGCGGTGCGCCGAGAGCGGTGACGGGTGCGGGGACTCGATCACGACATGGCGAGTCATATCGATAATTGCTTTCTTCTTTCGAGCGGTCGAACCCCACAAGATGAACACCACGCGGTCATCCTTTTCGTTCACGGCCGAGATCACCTGGTCGGTGAAAGTCTCCCAACCCTTTTTTTGATGAGACGCGGCCGTGCGTGCCCGCACCGTCAGCGTTGCGTTCAGTAGGAGCACCCCCTGGAGAGCCCACGCTTCGAGTTGTCCATGGCTCGGGCGAGGAATGCCAAGATCGCTCTCCAGTTCCTTATGAATGTTCTGCAAGCTCGGCGGGATCTTGACCCCGTCTGAAACCGAGAACGCTAAGCCGTTTGCCTGGCCCGGCCCGTGGTAGGGGTCTTGGCCCAAGATGAAGACCTTCGTCTCGGCGTAGGGCGTCAGGTGCAGCGCTCGAAACACCTGGTCATGTTCGGGGTACACGCTGTGCTGGGCGCGCTCGGTCGCAACGAAATGCTGTAAGCCCTTCCAGTACTCTTTCTCAAACTCCGCACGCAGAATCGGATTCCAGTCAGTGCGTTCGGCCATCCACAACTTTCGCGTTACGACCGTCTGCTTCGCAACTAGACTCCCGAAATGGCCCTGACGATAACCACAGCCCGTTCCGCCCCTGCTGCCACCAAGTTTGTTGGTACCGGAGTCTTCAAAGGCGCCGATCTGCCCGATGGTGCAGCAGCTGTTCTGAAGGCTCGAGGCTTTGATGCCAAGCTCGGAAGCACCGCGCTCGTGTCTTCTGACAAGGGTGTGGTGGCCGTGGTCGGTCTTGGCTCCGAGGACGAGTTCACCGAGCAATCCCTTCGCATGGCCGGGGCTGCACTCGCCAAGGCCGCCAAGCGGCAGAAGAACATCGCAACGACGCTCCTCGTCGACGCGACCTCCACCATCAACGAGCTGAACCCAGGCCTGGCAGCGCAGTGCTTGGCCGAAGGCCTTGAACTCGGCCGCTACGTCGGCGGGTCGTACAAGTCGAAGGCTCCCAAGCAAGACCTCGCGAAGGTCACGATCGCCGGCTCCACCGCAAAGGTGGTCAAGGATGGCATCGCTGCAGGGCAAGCAATTGCGGCTGGCCAGGCTCTGGCGCGGGACTTCGTAAACGAGCCCGGCGGCACGCTCACCCCGGCCGAGTTCGCGAAGCGAACCGTCGCAATGGCGAAGAAATCAGGATTGCAGGCCAAGGTCATGGATCTCGCGGCGATCAAGAAGGCAAAGCTCGGCGGCGTGCTTGGCGTGAACCGCGGCTCGACTAACCATCCGCGATTCGTCGAACTCACATACTCTCCACCGAAGCCAAAAGCGACGATCGCATTCGTTGGCAAGGGAATCACCTTCGACGCGGGTGGCCTTTCGATCAAGACCGGCACCGGCATGATGACCATGAAGATGGACATGGGCGGCGCAGCTGCTGTCATCGGCGCAATGAGCGCCCTCAAGGCCGTCAAGGCGCCAGTGCGTGTCCGTGCCTACGTACCAATGACCGACAACATGCTCGGTGGGGACGCCACTCGTCCGGGCGATGTTCTGAAGATTCGCAACGGCAAGACGATCGAGGTACTCAACACCGACGCCGAAGGCCGACTGATCCTCGCCGATGCCTTGAGCCTTGCGAGCGAGGCAAAGCCCGACGCGATCGTCGACCTCGCCACCCTGACCGGAGCATCGGTGGCTGCACTCGGGCCAAAGATCGCGGCGTTGATGAGCACCGATGATGACTTTGCCGAAAAGGTCGCTGGAGCCGCCGCGGACGCAGGCGAGCGGGTGTGGCGAATGCCGCTCCCACAGGACTACAAGCGACAGATGGATTCGCCCATCGCCGACATGAAGAACATCGGCAAGCCCATGGGCGGAGGTGCTCTTACCGCTGGTCTGATCCTTTCCGAGTTCGTTGGTGAGGGCATTCCCTGGGTGCACCTCGATATTGCCGGCCCGGCATGGACCGAGGCCGACGACGCCGAGAGCCGCAAGGGCGGAACAGGCTTCGGCGTGCGAACCCTCGTCGAACTAGCCCGCAACTGGTAACCAGCTACGCGCGAGCGCTCCGCTGTTACTTGGTTACGCGCGAGCGCTGCTGTTACTCGGTTACGCGCGAGCGCTGCTGTTAC
>CAZHUR010000162.1:0-6339 GCA_964535395.1 uncultured Acidimicrobiales bacterium | reverse complement strand
GTGCTGGCATCATCGATGAGCAAGCCCTTCAAGGTTCGCTGTTCGACCGCCTTGGAAAGCAGGCCTTTAGCGGCGCTGGGGAGTTCGGGCGTCGCCTCACCCCTGTCGCGTATACCGACAAGGTCCGCGAGAAGTTCGTCAAGGCAGGTCGCGATTCGACCGCCGAGGTCGATCGCTTCCTCGCAGCACGCGTCTTTGCGATTCTGGCGATCCCACTGGTTCTGTTCTTCTTCTTCATTCTGAACCCGTTCGGTTTCGAAGGATTGACCAGGCTTCTCATCACCGGTCTATCGATCATGGTTCTGATGTTCGGACCTGAAGCGAAGCTCAACCGAGCTGTGGAAGATCGCCAGAACCGGATTCTTCGAGATCTCCCCGACGTGCTCGATCTGCTCACGATCAGCGTCGAAGCTGGTCTTGGCTTCGAACAAGCGCTCGACAAGACCATCGAAACAGTTCCAGGCCCGCTTTCGACCGAGTTTGCTCGAATGCTCGGTGAGACCCGTGCAGGTGCAAGTCGTGCTGACGCACTTCGTTCGATGGACCTTCGCATCGACGTCAGCGAGGTTCGCTCGTTCGTTCTTGCGATCTTGCAGGCAGACACCTTTGGTGTCTCGATTGGCCGAGTGCTCCGTTCGCAGTCCGACGACATGCGTATTCGCCGTCGCCAACTCGCGCAAGAGAAGGCGCAGAAGGCACCGGTTCAGATGTTGATCCCGATGATCCTCTGCATCTTCCCAACCTTGTTCGTCGTGATTCTGGCACCCGCAATGTTCCAGATCACTCGAGAGCTGTAACAAACCCAAGTCCAGAAAAGAATCGATCGAGGCAGAGGCCTAGCTCCTCAACTTGATCGCCTCCCGTCCGATAGATAGAGGTCAGAGGTTCCCGCCTCGGCCAAACATACGCCAATAGGAACGAAGAACAATGACCATCCGATTGATGCTCGCAGACGATCACCGTATGCTCCGCGAAGGTTTGAGTCGCTCAATGCGTGACGAAGGCTTCGATGTAGTTGCCGAGGCTCGCAACGGCGCTGAAGCTGTACAGCTTGCGACCCAGGTAAAGCCTGAGGTCATCTTGATGGATGTCACGATGCCTGAGCTCGACGGTGTCGAGGCGTGTCGTCAGATCCGTGAGTCGTACCCAGAGGCACGAATCGTGATGCTCACGATGCACGCCGACCAGGACGTTCTCGCAAACGCTATCCGCGCTGGCGCTTCGGGCTACCTCGTGAAAGATTGTTCGACCAACGAGATTGCTGAGGCTGTTCGTATGGCCGCAGCAGGTGACACTGCATTGTCTCCTCAGTTAGCAGCGACGATGCTCAACGAAGTTCGTCGCATGGACCAACCAGTTCCTGAACAGGAGCGTGTCGTCACCAAGCGCGAAGAAGAAGTTCTTCAGCTCATCGCCGACGGATGCTCGACCCCTGAGGTTGCTGAGAAGCTGTTCATCTCACAAAAGACCGTGAAGAACCACCTCGCATCGATCTACCAGAAGCTCGACGCTCGTGACCGCACCCAGGCAGTACTCTCCGCAGTGCGCATGGGAATTGTTCACCTCGATTAACAGGTAGGCACACCTCGGCTACGAGGGAGGACACCTCGTATGGACGCCGTTCCTGCGCCGGCCCACAAGTTAGTTCGCATAATCGCTCTGCTTTGTACGACGCTGCTGGCCGTGTTGCTCGTCCAATGGGTCGCTGCTGACCCGATCGAACGTCTGAATACCGATTGGACCGCTTTTGATAACGCTGGTGATCGGTTTCGTGCCCAAGACACGATCTACCGCTTGCCCGACGTCGAGACCGAACCGTTCCCGTATCTGTACCCGCCGTTTGCTCTGTGGCTGGCTGTGCCGCTCTCGTGGCTTGGTTTTTGGGGTTCCTACGCTGTCTCGGCGCTCGTCCCCCTCGTCGCCTACGTTTTGGGCCTGGGCTTGTTTGGACGCCTCGGCGATGGGCGCCAGGATCGAACGACCGGTTTCGTACTGGCACTCGCCTCCGGCGTTGCCTTTGGGGCCACCCTCATAGGGCAATACAGCGGTCTCTACGCCCTGTTTCTTGGTGCGGGCGCCTATCTGTTTACTCGAGACCGGCGAATGCTTGCGGGCGTCGTGCTTGCGCTGTTGTGGATTAAACCGAATGTCGCAATCGCTGTGCCGGTAGTTCTGGTGTGGAGCCGCTCATGGAAAACGCTTCGAGGTTTTGGGCTTGGCACGGTCGGTTTGCTGTTGGCCTCTTTACCTTTTGGGGTAGGGCAGTGGTCAGCGTTTGCTGAATCTGCTCGTCGCATGGCCGAGCTCCAAGAAGAAGGCCTCGTCCCCATCGACAAGATGGTCACCGTGCTCTCGTCGATCCAGACAAACCTAGGTCTCGAAGCTGAACCAACTATCTCAATCGCAATATGGCTTGTAGTAGCAGGAGTCTTGGGTGTTTCTGTACTCGTACCGTGGACTCGAGGACGACTCGCAGATGACCCCCTTCGTGCCTTTGGCGCATTGGGACTCTTCGTCGTCGCTGCTAACCCCCGCCTGTACTTCTATGACGGAGCCCTGGCCGCTATTGGCATGTACGGAGTGTGGCTGAGCGCTCAACGCTCCGGTAGTGCAGTAGAGAAGAGATGGCTCACAATTGCAGGCCTGATGCTCTGGGTTGGTCTCTGGGGAGCAGTCTGGAGTGGCCTCAATGTGTTCGTCGGTCCCGTCGCAGGAGCCGCGTTGGTCCTGGTAGCGGTCGAGAGGGTGCGTTCAGAGCGCGTTTTTGACACCGACGACAACACCGATTCGCGCACAAAGAGAGTAATTTCGGAATTTCCTCACGAAAATACACCCGAAGTTGAGGCCGCGTAAACGTTGATTTTACAGGATTCTTGCTTGTGTAGCATGTCGAACGGCCCTTGGGGAGGGGTCAATGGGCCTATACGGAAAACCCCCAGGAGCGTCGAAGTTTTTGTTACACAACGGGCCACACCAACGTGGCTCTTAACAAGGAGAAATCTGACGTGAAGACCCAGTACAACTTCCTCGCAACATTCCTCAAGGCTCAGGCTAAGACCGAACGTGGCGCATCGATGGTCGAGTACGCATTGCTGCTCGCTCTCATCGCAATCATCGCAATCGGCGCACTCACCGCTCTTGGTGGCACCGTAAGCGACAACTTCGACGACATCGATTCGGCTCTCACCAACTAAT
Organism: uncultured Acidimicrobiales bacterium; assembly: GCA_964535395.1. Lineage (GTDB taxonomy): Bacteria > Actinomycetota > Acidimicrobiia > Acidimicrobiales > SHLQ01 > SHLQ01. Next base: position 3,144 of record CAZHUR010000162.1, on the reverse strand, counting down.
TGAGACCGAAACTCACTCCGGTGAGTTCGAAGTAATTCAGGTTGATGGCGGCGGGCAATTCGCTCGCCGCCATCGACTCTTTTTAACCGAAGCAATTCGGCACATTTACAGGGAAACGACTCGACATGGAACACATGACGGAAATTGAACAATCTGAAGAACTCGTCGAGGAAGCCCTCGACAGCGAACGCGGCGCATCGATGGTTGAGTACGCACTACTCATCACCTTCATTGCACTGGTCGTCATCGCAGCGCTCACCTCTCTTGGTGGCACCGTAAGCGGCGAGTTCGACACCATCAACAGCGGCCTTACTACCTAGACGCTCCGCCGATGTGGGTTTCGCCCACTTGTCGGCTCGGCCTCTTTCGGTCGGGTTCCGCGTTCCTGTTGCCTTCGGCCAGCAGAAACCCTAGTTCCCTTCGGCAACGGCGCCGCTCGGGCGCTTGGTCTCCCGCTCTTGTTGCCTTCGGCAACGGCGCCGCTCGGGCGCTTGGTCTCCCGCTCTTGTTGCCTTCGGCAACAGCGCCGCTCGGGCGCTTGGTCTCCCGCTCTTGTTGCCTGAGTTTCATGGGCAAGACTCAAACCGCCTTCGGGCGGTTTCTGTCGTTTTGATCTCCGCAACTATGCGGCGAGGCGGCCTTGTTCTGGGCTGAGGGAACAACGGATTGAGGTTCCGTCGCCTGTTGAACTGGTCACCTCGAACGATGCCCCGATACTTGCGGCCCGTTCACGCATGCCGACCAGGCCGTAGCTGTCCACCCGGCCACTTTCACCAATGGTGAATCCTCGGCCATCGTCTGTGATCTCGAGCACACCGTGCTCGCCATCGGAAATCCAACGCACCGAAGCGTTCGTTGCATCAGCGTGACGCTCGATGTTGACGATCGCCTCCTGGGCAATCCTCCAGAGCTCACGTTCCTTCATGATCGGCAAGCGATCGGGCGAGTCGATTTCAACTTCGATCTCCAGTTCGCTTCGCTCGGCTACCCGGGCAGCAAAGTCGGTGATCGTCTCCTCGAGGCCCTTGGCATCGCTCACGTCGGTGCGCAAGTCAGAAAGGGTGTCTCGAATCTCTCGGATCACTTCACGAACGTCGTGCTGAAGCTGATCGAGCGCCGCGCCAATGTCTTTGCCCTCACCGTGCTGTTTGATCAGTCGATCGGTCTCGAAGGCAAGAAACGCCATCGATTGGCCAATGCGGTCGTGAAGGTCACGGGCGATTCGGCTGCGTTCTTCTTCGGCGCCCATCGTACGGAGGCGCCCAAACCAGCGAGCGTTATCGACCGCCAGAGCAACCGGATCAACAAATCCGTTCAACATCTGAACCGTTCGTTCGTCATAGTGGCCCGGCCGCGGGCTTTCCATTGCCAAGAGGCCAATGATCTGGCCGCGAGCGGTGAGCGTGGTGTACAAACCACTTCCGCTGTCGGTACTCAGACCCGTTGTCTTCGAGGCCTGTAGGTCGGCCATGTCGACCAGACGGTTCTGGGCGATTGCAGTCTTCAGTGGATTTGGAAGCTCGGTCGGCCCTAGCCGCAACGGCAGCGACGCTCCCTCAGAACGCATGACCTGCCAACTCGCATCGGTCTCGTCGAAGACGAGAAGAGCCATGGTTTCGTAGTCGAACAAGCTGCGCATTCGTCCCATCGTTGTTTCGAGCACATCATTGAGGTCGAGCGAAGCCGGCAGCGTCTGAGCAACCCGGTGAAGCGAGTACAACAGCGAGTTTGCGTCGGTAAGCCGTTCCATGCGGTTCATTGCCAACGAACGCTGGCGACGGGCTTCGCCGGTGATTCTGCGAGTTTGGCCCGCAATCAAGCCGCAGATTGTGAGGATGATGCCCCACTGCAACGCCAACTGGATGCCTTCGACAGTGAAGCCGTTCGCTCGAAGATGTAGTGCAGAGGGCAGCAGGATCGAAAGGAAAGCGACCCGCACGGCGTACACGTAACCGCGGGCAAAGCCGGCAACGATGATCGGCACCGTCAGGGTCACGGCGAACGGTGAAGCCCACAGTCCAGTCAGCCCAACCGCAGCAAAGCCCATGGCGACCTCGACGAGGATTGCAAGGTCGGTCGTTACAGACTTCTCGAAGCGGATCGGTCGGAGCTGGCGAATGACGCCGAGCAGAATGAATCCATACAGCAGTAGAGCATTGCTGTCTGCGGGGTCGAAGCCTTGGGGGGTTTCGAGAATGGTGATCAGGGCGATCACACCCCAGCGGATGATGGCGATTACTTGCTGGAACACCTCGCTCTGGTCTGGCTGATCGAGCAACTCCTCGGCAGTGATTGGGTTCGAGAGCCTGTGTCGGTCCTGTTTTGTCGAGACGCGGGGGAGACGCAGCGTGGTTCGTGCAACGCCAGAGCGCCGAAGTTCTTCAGCGTCGGTCTGGCTCATCTCACTTGTAAAGTCGTCGTCCTGCATAGTTCGTTTGGCCTATCGGCAGGCCAACGCCTCTTTTGAACCGAACGCGTCCTGATTTCTGGTCAAGTCCCTGCCGCGGAGATGGAATCCGAGCGTCCACTTGCCGATAGCGTGGAAGCGTGAAGGAGTTTGGGCTTACCGGTGGAATCGGTTCGGGCAAATCGACCGTGTCTTCGCTGCTCGCAGATCGCGGAGCGGTCATTATCGACGCGGATGCGATAGTTCGACACCTTCAAGCTCCTGGCGAACTAGTGTTCGATGCAATGGTCGATCGTTGGGGTCAAGACATCGTGCAAGGCAACGGGACACTCGACCGCGCCCGCGTGGGCTCGATCGTGTTTGGAGACGATGCAGAACTCGAAGCTCTGAACGCCATTGTTCACCCTGCGGTGGCCGACGAGACCGAACGACTGGTCGAGACCCAGCGCAACACCTCTTCGGTCGTCATACACGACATCCCGCTGCTGGTGCTTCCCGGGGGCGACTTGTTGACCAGCCGAGATGTTGACGAGTGGCACGGAATCATCGTCGTAGACACGCCGGAGGAACTCGCTATCGATCGGGTTGTTTCGTCGCGCGGAATGCAACGCGCCGATGTCGAAGCGCGCCTGGCCGCGCAGGCATCGCGCGAGGATCGCAGGGGAGTGGCGACCTTCATCGTCGACAACTCGGGCAGCCTCGACGACCTTTCTCTCGAGGTGGAGCGACTTTGGGAG
>CAZHUR010000161.1:0-6340 GCA_964535395.1 uncultured Acidimicrobiales bacterium | reverse complement strand
CTCCGAAGACGGAGTTGCTCTCAGCCAGTTCAACGTAAAGGGCGATGACTACGACTCCGCTCGCTTGGAGAGCCAGCTGTTGGCGGGAATGGCTGGCAAGCTCGCACTGGAATCTCGAGTGGCTGAACGCCGAACAACATACGCCCGGGCTCAACGGCGCACATCGGCGAGGAAGCTCGCCCCGAGAGTGACGTTCGATAACCGGCTTTCACACAATGCGACCGTGATCGAAGTGAACTGTCGAGATGAAATTGGAGCGTTGTACATGATCTCCAAGGCCATGTCAGAGATGGGCCTTGAGATCCTCACAGCCCGCATCCAGACGATCGGCGATGCGATCATCGATGCGTTTTACGTACGAGACTCCGGAAAGAAAGTGACCGACCAAAAGTTCTTGACCGAGATCGAGCGCGCCATCCTCTTTGCGATCCAGAAGACCTAGGGTTCTAGCTACATGTCGTCATCGTCTGAACCGGTCACCGAAAAAGAACTGCTCCGTTGGTCCGAAATGCTGTCCGCTTTGGCACGAACGGGCTTGGCCTTCACCGAATCTCTCTACGAACGGGAGCGTTTCGAAGAGATCCTGTTGGTAGCCGCCGAAATTCAAGCTTCATCGTCGCTTCCGATCGACGTCGACACACTCGTCCAGGAATGGACCAAGACCATTGGTCATGGTGTGCCCGGCTATGTCACGCCGAAGAACACGGTGGCGGCGATCGTTGGGAACGATGACGATGAATTGCTGCTCGTCGAACGGGCCGATTCGGGTTTCTGGTTGTATCCAACCGGTTGGGCCGACGTGGGGTATTCACCAGCAGAGGTCGCTGTCAAAGAGGTGTGGGAAGAAACCGGCATCAAGACCGAAGTTGTTCGCCTGCTCGGAGTTGTCGACGGGATGCGCATGGGCTTTACTCGTATCCCCATGTACAGCACCGTTTTTCACCTCCGGGTCATCGGAGGCGAGCTCAACCCGCACCCACTTGAGTGCAGCGATGTTGGGTTCTTCTCCGAAGAAAATCTGCCGAGTCCGCTTATCGCAGCCGACCGCTGGGTACCACGGGCGTTCGCTGCGATTCGTGGCGAAGCCGTAGACGTGGAATTCGACGACGTTCGGGTGCCTCCGTGGGAGAACACACATGAATAGCGGGTCTCACGTCCATCCAATGGCTGGTTTCGAGGCACGTTCGGTCGGGCGGGAAGTGATCAGCCGCAGCGGAACCCCTCAGTATCGACGCATCTTCGAGGCGGAGAACCCAACAGCTCACCTTCTGCTGCTCCACGGCATTGCCGAACACACCGGGCGTTACTTACACGTCGGAGCCACGTTCGCCGAGGCAGGTTTCAGCACGCTTGCCCACGACCATCACGGGCACGGCCGCAGCGGAGGTGTGCGCGGCCACGTCCCGAGTTTCGACACGTTCCTCGACGACGTAGAAGACAACATCGCCGAGCTTCGAGACAGTGGTTTACCAGTCATCTTGTTTGGACACTCGATGGGTGGGCTCATCGCTACCGCGTATGGCGTGAGCGATCGACCCCAGCCCGATGTGCTCCTACTCAGCGGCCCCGCTCTTGGAGCCAACGTTCCGCAGTGGCAGTCGATCAGCGCCCCGATCATCGGCCGATTTGCTCCAAAACTGTTCATCAAGAACTCCTTCGATGGCTCGCTTCTGTGCGCCAACCCAGCCGTGTGGGACCAGTACCAGAACGACCCGCTTCGGGTCGCCGGAGCGACTGCGGGGTTGGGTAACGAACTGTTCATCGCTATGGAGAACACCAACAAGAACTTGTCGAACCTGTCGATTCCCACCCTCGTCCAGCATGGTGAGATCGACCGCATCGTGCCAGTCCACTTCTCCGAGCCGTTCGAGAAGTTACCAAATGTCACCCGTAAGGTTCTGCCAGGTCTCGAACATGAGATCCTCAACGAAAACTCCTGGAAAGACACGTTAGAGACCTACATCGCCTTCGCGAAAGGGGTCCTCGGGATCGCCGACAACTAGATCTCACAGTCCGTGAAATTTCTGGGAACCGGAAGCACCATCTGTTCGTAACAACTGCAAGCACGACAACCCTTCAAAAGGAAAATGCAGTTATGGCAACGAATGACAACACCTCGGTCGAACAAGCAGCGACAGCTTTCGTCATGAAAGCAGCCGTGGGATTCCTCGCAATCGTGGGATTCTTCACGGTCACCGCCGTGGCAGTGATCTCGATCCTCTGGTTCTTCAGCGAAGTTATTGCCGGGTAGGCACAGCGCGATGTCCACTACCGACACACCACCAGAAGCAACTAGCCACACAACCGAGATGTCGGGCGCCCGGGCGCTTTGGATTCTCATGCGAAGATTCATCATTGGATCGTTTGCCCTCGTTGGTGCCTTCGCAATCGGCATGGTCGTCATCTTGGCCGCAGCTGCGTTCTTTTCGACCAATGACGACTACGACGATGACCACTGGGAAGAACTCGTGATCGAGGACCTCGAAGACGATGGCTTCTTTGGTAACACGGTTCGCCCGGCTCCCGCTGGCGGTGGACTCTTCCCAGATGAACCACCCGTACTCGTCGAGCCGCGGCCGACATTCATCAACACGTTTCCTGTGAGTCTCGAGTATCGGGTCGAGTCGAGCAACAACTCGATCGATCTGCGCAGCGATGGTGTATGCGCCGACGACGTTCGCTACTCGATAGTTGAGACGGACCAGGAGATCCGAGTCTCAGCCGAACTCCACTCACGGGGCTCGACATGTTCCAGTTCAGACTGGGTCACGTTCCGACTGAATGATCGGGTAGGAGATCGAATCGTTGTAAACGCGGAAGCCGGCTACACGGCCCGCCCTGTCATCCGGTGAGGCCCAGATCGGCTACGCCGGTTTAGTTACCCAGGTCTCGGAGGTACTGTTCGACTTCGTTCATGAGGTCGTCGCCGCCATCGCGAAGCTTCGACTCATCGTCGTAACGCTCTTCGAGTTCGGCTACGAACTCGGCTGTGTCGCCGTCTTCTTCAACGAGCTCTGTGATCTGACGCTCGTAGGCAACCGTAGCGATCTCGAGGTCTGTCGTATAGGCCGACACGTCGAGCATGTTCGTGAGGCGTTCGACCAAGGCCAGAGCGGCTTTGGGGGAGGTTGCACCGGGCACGTAGGCCGGGACCGCTGCCCAGAGCGATGCTGCGGTGAAGCCCATGTCTCGGGCTTCGGCGTGAAGCACACCGACGATGCCGGTCGGGCCTTCGTAGTTCGATGGTTCGAGGCCGAGCTTGACCGCGGTCGACTCGTCGTAGGCCGTACCGAGCACCTGGACAGGCCTGGTGTGCGGTACGTCGGCGAGAAGAGCGCCGAGCGTCACGACCATTTCAGCGCCGAGTGTTCGGGCGGTCTGCAAGATTTGATCTGAGAAGGTGCGCCACTTCATCTGTGGCTCGACGCCGAGCATGATGATCACGTCGAATGGAGCATCGGCGAGGCGACAGGCATAGAAGCTCGTGTCCGGCCAGTGAAGCTCGCGTTCGGTACCGTCGACGATTTCGACCGTCGGGCGTAGGGCCGTGAAGTCAAAGAATTCTTCCGGGTCGATGTCGGCAAACTTGGTGCCATCCCATCGGTCGATCAGGTGGTGAGCCGTGGTCGATGCAGCATCGCCAGCATCGTTCCAGCCTTCAAACGCAACCACGAGGACCGGTGAGCGCAACTCAGGCAGACTCGAGACCCGCACGTGTTCTGCCCCAGGTATGAAGTCATCCACAACCCAAACGGTAGCGGTGACCATCGGTGAACCCACGCGGGAGCGCGACTCCTTAACATTGAGGGCCTACGATTGCATGCTGTGATAACGATTTCGGTAGCAGACGTTGTAGACGATGAGTTGGTCAACGCTTTTGAGCTGTTGATCCCGCAACTGTCTCGCTCAAACCCGCCTCCGAGCGCCGATGAGTTGCGTGCGATCATCGAGAGTGAGGCATCGACCTTGCTGATCGCCCGTGACGATCAGAGTGGCAAAATCGTTGGTTCGATGACGCTGGCGATGTTTCTGATTCCCACGGGCAGACGTGCCTGGATCGAGGACGTTGTGGTCGACGGCGATGCTCGAGGCAAGGGTGTTGGGCGCCTACTAAACGAGCGTGCACTCGAGATCGCCAAGGAAGCCGGCGCAAAAACGGTCGACCTCACGAGTCGACCAAGCCGCGAAGCTGCGAATCGACTCTATAAGCGCCTCGGGTTCGTCGAACGCGAGACCAACGTCTATCGCTTCGACACGTAATCGATATTGGCTGAGCCCGTACTACGCGAAGCGTGACAGTGACAGCGCGTAGTCGCCGCGCTCGTCAGTCCACCACTCGATGAGTTCGAGCCCCACCTCGGCCACAATTTCTTCGACCCGTTCCTTGCGGAACTTCGAAGAGATCTCGGTCTCGAGTTCTTCGCCTTCGGTGAAGGAAATGTCGAGGTCGAGCCCTTCAACTCGGACGTCTTGATCAACAAGTGACCGCAATCGGATGTCGATCCACTCGTTCGTGGTGTCGAAGGTCGCAAGGTGCTCGAACGCGTCCATGTCGAAGTTTGCGTCCACGCGGTCGTTGAGAACCGCAAGGACGTTCTTGTTGAATTCTGCAGTGATTCCCTGTGGGTCGTTGTACGCAAGTTCGAGTCGGTCGACGTCCTTGACGAGGTCGGTACCCAGCAAGAACGTGTCGCCTGGCTTCATTCCTTCGACCACCTCGGTCAGGAACTGCTTTCGGTGCTCCGGGTAGAAGTTGCCTACGGTTCCGCCGAGCAGTGCTATGAGTTGCTTGCCTTCCCGAGGGATCTTTCCAAGGTGGTGTTCGAAGTCGCCAACTACACCGTCTATAACGAGATCTGCATACTCGTCGAGCAAGGCAACGGAGCTAGAACGAAGAATGCCTTCGCTCACATCGAAGGGAACAAATCCCCGTAGCTGGCCCGTGCTCGACAACCCATCGAGCAGTACGCGTGTCTTGTCGGCGGCCCCCGAGCCAAGCTCAACGAGCGTGTCTGCACCCGAAGCGAGCGCAATGTCGTTGGCTCGGGCAGAAAGGATCGAGCGCTCTGCTTCGGTCGGGTAGTACTCGGTCAGGCGAGTGATCTGTTCGAACAGTTCACTTCCTCGGTCGTCGTAAAACCACTTTGGTGGGAGCCGCTTCGGAGTCTTTTGGAGGCCAGCGAGAACGTCGCTGCGAAGAGCCCGATCGAAATAGCCTTCGTCGAGGTAGTTCTCCACGCGAAGACGAGAACTGGTCGAAGTGGTTGTCATGAAGGTGCTTTCTTGGGGGTGGAAGGCGCGTGGTTAAGAGTTTGCGTCGCGGGCGATGCGAAGGCCCGAAAACATCCAGCGACTATGAGTAGGGAAGAAATTTCGGTAGGTGCGACGTGTATGTCCTAGTGGGGTGGCGCAACAACCGCCGCGCAGAACGTACTGGTTCACCATAAATTTTCCGTTGTATTCACCAACGGCTCCCTCTGCTGGGCGGAAGCCGGGATAGGCGTCGTACGACGAAGAAGTCCACTCCCAGACATCACCAAAGAGCTGTCGAAGCCCCGGTGTAGAGGAGTTGTCGGCGCTTGGGTGCAGTTTTCCAGAGTCGACGAAGTTGCCCTCGACCGGCAGGTCGCCGGCAGCATGTTCCCACTCGGCTTCGGTGGGGAGGCGAGCGTCAGCCCAGCGGGCGTAGGCATCTGCTTCGAAGTAGCTGATGTGGCACACCGGTTCGTCGTGAGGAACGGGCACGAAGCCGTGCAGTGTGTGCATGAACCAACCGTTCTCGGTCGGTTCCCAGTAGAGCGGCGCTTCCCAGCTGTTCTCGGTTACCGCACCCCATCCAGCCGAGAGCCAGTTGAGAGCTTCGTGGTAGCCGCCAGCGGCCATGAACTGGAGCCATTCGCCGTTGGTGACAGGGCGGTCGGCTAGGGAGAAGGGTTCGATGAAACGGCGATGACGTGGACCCTCGTTGTCGAAGGTGAACCCTTCGCCAGAGTGTCCAATCTCGATGAGTCCGCCGTCGAAGTCATGCCACTCCAGTTCGGGCACTGAGCCAGCTTCATCGATCTTTCGCTCGTGGTATTTCGGGCGGATGGGATTGGTTGACAAAACGTGCTTGATGTCCATCAACAGCAACTCTTGATGCTGTTGTTCGTGGTGGAGTCCCAAGATCAAAAGGTCATGTAGCGCAGGATCTCCTGGCACAACTTCTTCGATCAGTCGGTTCATTGCCTCATCGACGTGTTGGCGATAGGCGGTGATCTCTTCGCTGGTCGGACGCGAGATCAGGCCTCGCTTGTCGCGAGCATGGCGCTCGCCAGCGGACACGTAATACGAGTTATAG
>CAZHUR010000160.1:0-6352 GCA_964535395.1 uncultured Acidimicrobiales bacterium | reverse complement strand
TGCCTCGTTCGGTTGTAGAAGAACTCATGTGGGATGCCAGTTGGATTGGCCAGGTCTACTCAGCCGAAGGCGAGTTGTTGTGGCAAGGACGCGCAACCCGGTACGCCACACCGGCCCAAGTCACGGGGTTAATTGCCCGTGATGGTGGTTGCGTGTTGTGCACCGCCCATTACGACCGGTGCGAAGCGCATCATTGTGATCCGTGGGAAGCGCCAATGGCTGGCGAAACCAACATCGATCGGTTGGCATTGTTGTGCAAGCCATGCCACATCGATCTGCATCAACGAAAACGCACGCTCTACTACGACCCGAAAACGCAAATATGGGAAACCCGAGCTGCGAGATGGGAAGAACTCCCGCCCGACAAACCCAACGCCACAAAACCCCGACTCGACGAAATCAGACGAAACAAACGCCGAAACGATCCAAACGGCGACCGAGCACTGTTCTGAGAACATCACTGCTTGAAGACGGCCGCTTCGTCCTGCCCACAGCGGGCCCAGTCACTAGCGTCGCACCTGATGAACTTCTCGACGATCGCACTAGCGCACCTAGTGTTCACGCTGGCGATGGTCGGCCTGATGACCGCAGTTCAGTTGACCATCTACCCCGCGTTTCGAGAGGTACCCGAGTCCAGCTTCTCCGCGTATGTAACCAAGCACGGCGAGGCCATCATGAGGCCGCTCGTACTGTTCGCCCCGGCCGAGGTCGTGCTGGCACTCGTCTTATGGCTGACCGCTCCATCAGGAAACGGCATCATCACATTCGTTTCTGGACTGTTGCTGGTAGCTGCATGGGTGACAACCGCCGTCTGGTACGCGCCGCTCCACGGTCGGCTTGCGACCGAACCATACGATCAGGCCAAGATCGAGCAACTGATTAACACCAATTGGTTTCGCACGATCATTTGGTGGGTGCGGGGTGGACTTGCGATCTGGATACTCGTCCGGGCTTAATCCTGGCAAGGTCCAGCGCCACGCCGCTATGAACCTGACTTAGCCAACCCCTGAAGCCCCGGCATTTGCAGCACCAGTTCGAGTAATCGACTCAACCCCTCTAGCGTTTCGAGCAGAGCGTCTGCATTCGAGCGAGTCGAATCGAGGCCGTCGAGAAGCTCGATACCAAGGAAGAGCGAACTCACGGCCTGGGCAATCTGGGCTTTGTCGATCGCCGCCGCCGCTGGAACATCAGCCAACACTCGCTCAACCGTCTCGCCTACAAGATCACTCCACGGGTCGAGTTCGGCGTACAACTTCGGGCCGACGTCGGGGTTGCCAACCGCCCCTGCAAAGGCCTGGGTGAGCACCTTCATGTTGTCGTCCCTCACGTCTTCGACGTGCAGCTCTCGGGCAACGGCCACCATCTCGGTCAAGGTGGTGACCGCCTCAAGCCTTGGACGGTAGTTCTCCAACCGCGTGCGACTCATATCGGCCACCGCTGCAATGACCAGTTCGTCTACCGAACCAAAGTGGTAGAACACGAGAGCTTGGTTGAAGTCGCCAGCCTTTGCGATATTGCGTGCGCTCGTGCCGACGATGCCCTCGGTCTTCAAGGTCGTGAGCGTGGCATCGATGATGCGGGATCGGGTTTCTTCGCCCGAACTGTTCTTGCGTTTCCCAGTAGATGCCATCGCTACGACCTTACTCTCCGTGCCTGTTATCTCTCTGACTATCCGCTACGTACCTACTAACTACCTTCGCACCTGCACTCGTGCAGCTGGAGGAGGCGGTGGCGGTGGGGTGAATTGAGTCTGTGCTGGAGGTACGTACGTCACTCGTTCGCCAGACCGCTTAATCCTCCAGAACACCGCCATGTTGATGAAGTGGATAATGCCGAGGCTCACGAGCAGCAAACCGAGTTTGGTTACGAGGTTCTCGGTTGCGGCGATTGCCGTGTCAGCCTCGTTGGTCTTAAAGATGAGCAAGGCGTAACCCATGTTCAACATGTAGAAGCCCACAACCAAGAGGCGGTTGACCGCCCCTGCGATCTTCGAATCGTCAAAGACCTGCTCGAGGAACACAGCCCCGCTCTGGTAGAGGGTCCGAGCCAGCAGTGTCGTCAGAGCGACAGCGGCCGCTGCGTAGAGGCCGTAGGTGAGAATGAGATAGTTCATGTTTTCATCTTTCGCTTGGGTTGTTTATTGAGCACTCGCTCAACTGATACTTTCAACATAACTTGAGCACTCGCTTAAGTCAAGGGATTTCCTCAATGCCCCCTGTCACACCTGCCGTTCCTCGCCTTTAGGCTGACTCGGTGAATGACGAACCCATGAACGCTGGCAAGTGGGAGTCGGTGAACGCCGAGGCCTACGACAAGAAGTGGCGTGACATGGAAGCCGCTGGGCAAAGCGCTCATGGCGAAGCAGACTTTGTGCAACGCTTCTCCCCCACGTCAGTACTGGACGCCGGTTGCGGTACGGGCCGAGTGGCGATCGAGTTGGCCAGACGAGGAGTCGACGTCGCAGGCGTCGATCTCGACGAACCGTTCATCTCACAGGCCCAAGCCAAGGCCCCAGAACTCGACTTTCGTCACGCAGATCTCTCCACGGTTCAACTCGACCGAACCTTCGACGTTGTCGTGATGGCGGGCAACGTGATGATCTTTGTCACCCCGGGCACCGAAGCTCAGGTCATTGCCAACATGGCCCAACATCTCGTACCCGGTGGCCACCTGATCTCGGGCTTCCAATTGCGCCGCAGCCTCGATGTCGACACCTACAACCAGGCCGCAGAAGCAGCGGGCCTGACTCCTGTCGAACACTGGCGCAGCTGGGATGCCGAGCCTCCAACCGCTTCGTCCGGTTACGCCGTACTCGTCCACAGCAAATAACCGCGGGTATGCTTCGAGGGAGATGGTTTCAATTCGCAACCGACCCCCGGGTAAGAACCCAGATATTGGGGCACAACGCACGGGCACGGCCAACATACCGACCCGGCACGGCGCGTTTACAGCGCACGCCTACCTCGACTCTGACGGCCTCGAACAGATGGCCTACGTCGCCGGCGATCTCACGGCCAACACCGTTCCGATCGTGCGAGTGCACTCCGAATGTCTCACAGGCGACGTCCTGGGATCGTTACGTTGCGACTGCGGAAGCCAACTCGAGAGCGCCCTTGGCATCATTGCGAACAGCGACGCCGGCATCGTCATCTACCTTCGAGGCCACGAAGGCCGTGGCATCGGTCTCGGCCCCAAGTTGCAGGCCTATGACCTCCAGGATCAAGGCCACGACACGGTCGAAGCGAACGAACTACTCGGGCTTCCTGTAGATAGCCGTGACTACGGTGTCGCAGCAGCGATCCTTGCCGACCTCGGCATCGAGCGCGTTCGGCTACTGACGAACAACCCGGCGAAGCTCACCGGGCTCACCGAACACGGCATCGAAGTTACCGAACAAATTCAACTACCGGGGGCGACCACGCCCGATAACCAGCGTTACCTCGAAACTAAGCGCGACCGCCTAAACCACCAGCTGTAGCTAGCAGCCCCAACTCCTAGCCTTCATTAATCGTGAGCGTTGCGGCCGGAAATCGATTCGTGCTCACGTTTTCGACCGAGTAGGCCGTGTGGTCGATCGCGTCCGCGGGCACGATGCCCGACAGGGCAACAATGCCCGACGACTCCACACTTGGATCGGGCAATGGCTCGACGCTGATAAACACCTCAGTGCCTCGCAAGTCGACCGGGAACGTGAGTCCGTCAGGTGCGTTGATGAGGTAATCCTCTCCAACCAGTGGCGGAGCCTCTTCAGGTCCACTGAACGGAGCGGCCTGATCGGGGGCGAACGTATCGATGAACTTGCCACCGGTGACGTTCTGGCCGTCGATGACCTGCCACATCTCGTACTCCCAACCTTCGCCAAGTTCGGGAAGGAACAGCGACGGAGCCCGCGGAATCACAGTCCACCAAACACCGCTACGTTCGTTCTCAGGAGGACCATCTCCATCGGTCGGTGTCGCCAAGATGTATTGACCGCTCGCAGACGAGAAGTCGGCAATGTCGGCGACCAGATTGGCGCTGCGCTCCCCCGCCGATCCGTCGATGGCACCCGACAGAACAATCGAACTCGAAGGAGCCGGATCGTCGTCGGTCTCGACACTCACTCTCAACTCGACCGCACCGGGAATCCCGGCGGGTAGAGGTAGCTCGACTGGACCGCTATCGGTGTCGAAGATGCCAGCGCTCACCGGAACACCGTCGGCGCCAACAAACCACAGCTCGTAGTCGCCACCATCACCAAGCGATGCGAGCCCCTCGAACTCGATCGTCATCGTCTGCTGCGGGGCCTCGGTCGTCGTAGTCGTCGTCTCTGGCGCAGCCGTCGTTGTCTCGGCCTCGACTTCTTCTTCCTCGTCTTCTGCCTGTGCCTCGGCCTCTTCGGGCGCGGCGGTCTCCTCAGACTCGGAACTTTCTGTTTCTTCGAGCGTCTCCTCTACGACAGCTTCTGCCTCGTCAACGGCGTCGGTCGCCGTGTCGGTAGCACCCCCGCACGCAGCCGCGAGTAGCCCAATAGACATGATCGATGCCAACCCAGTACGTCGTTTACCCATGTATCGATGTTAGGACGCACGGTCACCGCATGTGGGTCTTGGTGGGTTCATATCTAGCCACGGCGCGCAAGCCCAACGAACTAAGGTTGTGAGGATGCAGCTGATCTTGGGCACGGTCGTCACGATGAACTCGAACCGCGACATCATCGAGGACGGCGCGGTCGCCATCGACGGAACCACGATCACAGCGGTCGGCAAACGCGCCGAATTGCTCGTCACCTACCCCAATGCGGTTACCTCAGGCAGCGCAACCGACCTCGTCGTGCCCGGCTACATCAACGGCCATCAACACCTCACCGGAGACCGCCTCGTTCAGTCATCGATTCCCGACAACCTCCCGGCAGGCGAAGCCATCTTCACGTGGGCCGTTCCCGTCCACGCAGAACACTCCGGTGACGACGACGAACTCTCGGCCACCCTGACCCTCGCCGAATCGCTCCGAAACGGCATCACCTCCACCTTCGAGGCGGGCACGGTCGCCCACCCCGACCGCATTGCAACAGCAGCTCGCAGACTCGGCGCTCGTGTCACCATCGGCACCTGGGGATGGGATGTCGAAGAAGGTCCGTACGCGGGATCGGTCGATGAAGTCATCGACCGACAACAACAAATGCTCGCGCTCACCGATGAAGACACAGCGGGACTTATCGGTGGTTGGGTCACCCTGGTCGGGCACGACCTGATGTCGGATGAACTCGTCGTTGCTGCATCCAACCTCGCCAAAGAAGCTGGCGTCGGTATGACCTTCCATCTGTCTCCCTCCTCGAGCGACGTCGACAGCTACCTCGACCGAACCGGCTCACGACCGCTCGTCTACCTCGACTCGTTGGGCGCTCTCGGCCCACACGTTGCGATTGGACATGGCGTGCACCTCGACGACGCCGAAATTGAGGTGGTCATGCGCAATGAGCTTGCGGTGATCTCTTGTCCGTGGGCCTATCTCCGGCTCGGCCAAGGACTCACCAGAGACTTCAAACACCTCGATCTGTGGCAACGGTGCGCAAAGCTGGCGTTGGGTTGCGACGCAGAGAACGCGGGAGACATGGTCGACGCCATCCGCACCGCGGCACTATTTACTGGCTTAGCCAAAGACACCCAGATCGACCCGGTCACGTTCGGCGCTCACGAAGCGCTCGAACTGCTGACCATCAAGGGCGCCGAGGCACTCGGGGTCGACGACATCGTCGGCTCGCTCGAAGCGGGCAAGCAGGCCGACATCGTCGTGCACGACCGCACCAACCTCGAGTGGATACCCAACGGTCCCGACCCGGTACTCCAACTGATCTGGGGAACCGACGGACGGTCGGTCCGAGATGTGTTCGTAGCCGGCAGGCAAGTCGTCAGCGACAGCAACGTTCTCGGCGCGGATCTCACTTCCTTGCGCGAGGTCGCTGCCGAGGCTGGTAGATCGCTGCGCGAACGCGCCGGATTGCCCTCGCCCTCCCGGTGGCCCCGCCTCTAACGAGGGTCTGCGACCTCTACAGGACCGGCCATTTCGACTTGTCTGGCAGCCCCGAGCGGACGGTGATTGCCTCGCCCGACTGTTGAGCGTCGGCCCACAACTTGTCCTCGTCGATCGTCAGCATACGCCCAGCCTCGACGACCTTCTTGCCATCGACGACCACCGTGTGAACACCCCGACCATCGGCAGACCACACCAACTGATTCATCACATTTAGCAGTGGACGCCACTCGGGACGGTCGGTGTCGTGCACGACCACGTCGGCCTTCTTACCAACCTCAAGCGACCCGATCGAATCTTCCATGCCCATCGACTTCGCCCCTCCGAGTGTGGCCATTTC
>CAZHUR010000159.1:0-6363 GCA_964535395.1 uncultured Acidimicrobiales bacterium | reverse complement strand
ACATATCGCTGTCATGGAGTTCTTGCGCGTTTAAGTGCTTTTCGTTATCTTTCATTCATGTCCAATGCTCTCCATTTCTCCAGCGGTCGCCGTAGCCGCAACGATTTCAAGCTGATCGACATGATTGGGGCTGGCAGCTCCGGGACCGTCTACCGTGGCGAACTCACCTCGGGAGACACGCCGCGCCTAGTTGCTATCAAGGTGCCTCACCGAGGCTGCGATCTGCGTCGAGAAACCAGTGCCCTACGGCGCTTTGCTCACCCAAACGTCGTCTCGGTCGTCGAGAGCCCGACCGGTAGCACCGACCCGCTCTTCATCGAGCTGTGTCACCAGGGCACCCTCGAGGATCAGGTGGCCGAGCAACCTCTGACTCTCCAGTACACCACCGAGGTGATCTCGGCGATCGGTAGTGCTCTGTCGGCCATGCACGCGGCTGGTTGGATTCACGGCGACGTGAACCCGAGCAACATCGGACTGCGCACCAAGGGTGAAACGTGCCTGCTCGACTTTGGCTCGGCCCGACCCGCCGACGGCACCTCTCTCACCGATGGCACGCGCGAATTCTGCGGCCAGGTGATCAACTCGGTCGCCGAACTCGATGTTCGGTCGCTCGCAGCGACCGCTCGCGCTGTGATCTCCCCGGTTCATGAAAGTGTGCTGGGCAAGCTCGATCAATTCATCGCGAGAGCCGACGGCGGGGAGTCGGTGACCATCGAACAACTCGTCGAACTCCTGGAGGGATCCTGCCAGCAAGGCGCGCTCCCCTCCCTGTTCCCGCTCGACGTCAATCCAACCCGTGGTGGACCAACAGACCCGCCGCGACCGAGAACCCGAGAGTTTGGTCCGCGGCCGGCACGACCCGAACAAGCAACTCCAGTCGAGTTGGCCGTTACTCCAGACACCAACCGCAGACGAGTCGTTGGACTGATGCTGCTCTCCATCCTCCTATTGGCCGTCATGACCTTCGGCTCTGGACCGGGCGCAAACGAACCGTTCGAACGCGCTTCACTCGACGAACGAATGAGCGCTGCCCAAAGTCTCGCTGCAGCAAACGCTGCGTGGGACGCAGATCACGGTGTGCTCACGATCGAACTCGATAACCAAACTCGAACCTTTGCAACGGGCCAACCCGGCGACCTCGCTGCCATCGCCGATTGGAATTGTGACGGCGACTCAACCCTCGGTGTGTACCGACCAGACACCGGCGCTTGGTTCTTCTTCGATAGCTGGACGATCGACTCCTCGTCTTTGGTTCGCCCGCTAGGTAATCCGGAAGTAGCCGACACCTCACTATTGGTTCAGGTGGACGGCTCGGGTTGTGCCCACCCAGTTCTTGGCTAGCTGGTCAGCTACGAGCGGAACTTCGAGAACAGATTCTTCAACCGGCTGACGGGCTCGCTGCCATCGGGCAGGCCAACAGCGAGTGCATACGCGGCCCGCTCACCCATCGGCAATGCCGCGAGCGTCGCCGGCGCAAGCGCACCGAAGCGACCCGAGTCGCCTTCCACCAGATACGGGGCGAGCGCACTTCGTTCGTCCTCATCAACGGAGATCTGGTCGTATTTCGAAAGCTCGCTCGGCAAGATGTCGCCCAGACGATTCGCCACCAATCGCACCGCACGCGCAACGACGGCACGGCCTCGCCAGCGGTCGATCGACTGGTCGAACCGTCCGCTGTCGAAACCGGGGGCATCGGTTGAGCCAGCCAACAGAGCAATGTCTCGAAGGTTTGATAGTGCTGGCTCAACCTGACCGAGCGCCGCGTGATAGCAGGCGTGGATCAGGTTGTCAGTTGGGTCGAGCACCGGGATTGCCGTAGAGGCGACCCGTATCGCACGAGGCACCATGAACAGGTCGTCGGGTTTCTGCCATACACCGAACGGACCGTCGCTCAACAGCCGGTGGAGATCGACCTCGACGCCATCGAGCCTCATCGTTACCGACTTACTGAAGCGTCGGTCATATCCCGCCCGCAGCTCAGGTCGGGCCCGCGTCGCGCCGACCGCGGTGAACAACTGCACAGCGTCTTCGATCTCTGACGACGGCACCAGAACGTCGACATCGCGAAACGAACGAGCAGCGGGGTCGTCGTACACCGTGTGCGCAAGTGCTGCACCCTTGAGCAAGCGATGCGAGATCTCGGCGCTCGCCAAGAGCTTCGACACGCGCACAGCCATGATTTCCACCCGCATCGTCTGTGCCATCACTTCGTCGTGCAGCGCAATGAACTTCTGCTCGACTTCGTTGGATGCAACTGCAGTTCCTTCTGCGAGAGCACGAACCACGACTCCGCTCAGGCGATTTTGATCAACCTCCGCCACATGGGCGTCAGCATGCTCATCGAGGATCTCGACCGGATCGGCCGAGGCGGTGAGGCCGGTTGCCGCAAGTGCCTCAACCGTGCGTTCCACGTCGCGGGCAGTCATGAAGGCGGGTCTCTCTTGACGACACTCGTTTCGAGCAACGCCTCCTCGTCGAACGAATCAAGAGCTGCCCGAACACCAACCTCGATCTCTTCTCGTTCATCTGAGTAGCGCTCGACCAGTGCGTCGATCAGTTCTTGGGCAGTTGCCCCATCGTCGAGCAACTCCCAGATAAGCGGAGCCGAACCCGAAAGCGAGACCGCCGTATCGCTGTCGAGACGTTGGACGAGCATCCTGCCACCGGCGAGGCGGCGCTGGACAGCCGGCACTTTCTCATACTTAACAGCTTTGGCCACGGCACCTACACGTCCCTCGATAGGAGGTCGTCGAAGGTCTCACGCCGTATCACCAGCCGGGCATCACCATTCGAACAAAACACCACCGGTGGACGAGGAACGGCGTTGTAGTTCGAACCCATGGAATGACCATAGGCGCCGGTCACCGGTGTCGCGAGAACATCGCCTACCGAAATGTCCTCTGGCACCTGCGCCTCGCGGACGAGCACATCACCCGACTCGCAGTGCTTGCCCACAATGCGGGCCCGAAGACCGCGCTCGGCCTCTGGCCGAGCGGGGAGAAATGCCTCGTAGCCGCTTCCATAGAGGACAGGCCTCGGATTGTCCGACATTCCACCATCGACCGCTATGTAGGTACGGATACCCTCGAGCGGCTTGATCGTTCCAACCGTGTAGAGCGTGACCGCCGCGGACGCTGCAATCGATCGACCCGGCTCGGCGGTCACCCGAACGTTGACACCGGAGGCTCGGAGTGCGTCGTGCACGACCTCTGCCCACCGAGAAATCGAAACGCTCTCCTCACCAGCGACGTAGGGAACTCCCAATCCACCACCCACCGACACTTCTTCGAGACCAAACCGATCGCTGACGGCCGCGATCACTTCGGCAGACTTCGCGAACGAGTCTGCGCGGAAAACCTGCGAACCGATATGAGCGTGCACGCCACGCAAGTTCATCGAGTCAGACTTCAGAGCTCGCTCGATCGCCGTCGCGGCCAACCCGGTTGAGACGGTGAAGCCGAACTTCGAATCGTCGCGTCCGGTACTGATGAACTCGTGGGTGTGAGCTTCGATGCCTGGCGTGATGCGTATCAACACGTCGGGCACCGGCACCCCCTCGGCATGCAGCGCGTCGAGGCGATCCATTTCGTCGAAGCTGTCGACGATAATTCGGTTGACCCCCGCAGTCGCCGCAGTGCGTAGTTCGTTCAGAGACTTGTTGTTGCCGTGGAAGATCAGATGTTTCGCCGGTACGCCCGCCTTGGTTGCGAGATGAAACTCGCCCGCGGTGGAAACGTCGATATCCATCCCCTCTTCGTGAACCAACGTGGCCATTGCCGTACACAGAAATGCTTTCGAGGCATACGCAACGCCCGGCCCAAAGGCCGTAACCGCTTCACGCGCTCGACTTCGAAGATGATCCTCGTCGTAGATGAACAGCGGCGTGCCAAACTCCGCTGCGAGATCGATCACCGAACACCCCCCGATTTCGAGCGCGCCATCAGCACCAACCGCTGCACTATCGGGAAGCAACGAGAAATCGACCGGTGCAGACGACGGTTCGACCTCCACTTCGTGACCCTCAGCCATCGGCGGTGTCGATTTCAAGTTCTACGTCCGCGTCGTCGCTCCACATCGACTCGGGAGCCGAAACCCCGAGGCGGTTGAGCGTTGCTGCCAGGCCGATACGCGCAGCCTCGACCAACCACAGGCGCGCCTGGGTCAGTTCTGGAGAAACTCCTTCTCCGAACACTTTTGTCTCTCCATTTGGCACCTGGTACCAGGTGTGAACGGCCGACGCGAGTTCACGAACCCAACCAACAACACGGTGCGGAGCACGCTCACGTGCCGCGATTAGAACAATGTCCGGGCCGCGGAACAAGGTGCGCAACAACTCGATTTCGGTCGGGTGTGTGAGCAAGGCGAGGTCTGCATCTTCGAGCGGCGCCCGTTCAAAGCCCGCCTCTGCGGCCTTGGTTGCCACCCGCCGCAATCGGGCGTGGGCGTATTGGGTTACAAAGACCGGATTGTCCTTGGCCTGCGACACGGCGAGCGCCAGGTCGAACGTCTGCTGTGAGTCGGTCGACTGAAGGAGGTAGGTAAACCGAGTCGCGTCAGCACCGACCTCGGCTACGAGGTCGCTCAGCAATTCGATGTCGCCGGTCCTCTTCGACAGCTTTACTTCTTCGCCGTTGCGCATGAGCTTGACCATCTGGGTGATCTGCACATCGAGATCATCTCGCTCGTTGCCCAACATCTCCATTGCAGCCTTCATTCGAGGCACGTACCCGTGATGGTCAGCACCCCACACGTTGACCAGCTCTTTTGCTCGACCGAACTTGTCGTGGTGATAGGCAATGTCGGGCGTGAGGTAGGTGTACGAACCATCGCTCTTCTTCAACACTCGATCCTTATCATCACCAAACTCCGAGCTCCGAAGCCATGTAGCGCCGTCTTCGTCGAAGACCATCCCGCGGTCGTCGAGGCGAGCCAGAGCAGCATCCATCTTTCCGTCAGACACCAACGACCGCTCGCTGAACCACACATCGAACTCGATGCCGAGCTCTCCGAGAACCTCTTTCTGGTCTTGCAGTGCCCGGGCGTAGCCCCATTCGAGAGGGTCGGCGTCGTCTGGCATTTCGGCTGCCCAGTCGATGATGTATTGACCCATGTAACCGCCGTCTTCGGGCTCGTTTCCAGCCTTTCGGGCCGACAGCGAGTCGGCGAACACCTGCATCTGCACGCCGCGATCGTTGAGGTAGGACTCTCGGGTGACGTCGTAGCCCGTCCATTCGAGCAGCGACGCAAGCGCATCCCCATAGACCGCTCCCCTGCCATGGCCAGCATGAAGTGGCCCGGTTGGGTTGGCCGAAACAAATTCGACGTTGATCGTCTTTCCCGCGTTCACATCGCTTGCGCCGAACGATTCAGTGCCGGCCGCGACGACATCGCGCAGTACGTCATAAAGCCACGTGGGCTCGAGAAAAAAGTTGACGAACCCCGGTCCCGCAATCTCAATCTTCGAGACGTGTGGAATCTGTTGTGCTTCGAGGCGCTCGACCAAACGCTGAGCCAAATCTCGTGGGTTGGCCCCAGCCTGCTTGGAAGTGGCTAGGGCAAGGTTCGAAGACCAGTCGCCGTGGTCTCGATTTGCTGGCTGTTCGAGCCCGATCTGATCAGGCGCGGTCAATCCTTCGTCAGCCGCCGCTGCTGCCAGCGCGCTCCGAAGCTGTTGTTCGATCATGGAGGGGTAGCATATCCCGGCAAGCCCTCGTAGCTCAGGGG
Organism: uncultured Acidimicrobiales bacterium; assembly: GCA_964535395.1. GTDB lineage: Bacteria > Actinomycetota > Acidimicrobiia > Acidimicrobiales > SHLQ01 > SHLQ01. The sequence goes on along the minus strand of CAZHUR010000159.1, from coordinate 639 downwards.
ATAGAGCATCGGCCTCCGGAGCCGTGAGCGCAGGTTCGAATCCTGCCGAGGGCGCGAGCTGGAATTTGCTAGGTTCGGTTGAACCGAGGCCTACCAAACGTGAAAAAGCATGTTTTGGTATTCGACGAAAGTCGTTTGTAACCTCGGGCTTGGTGCAACTGCACCGCCGAATTCCGGAGTAGGGATGTCCAGTAGCGATCAGTCTCGCGAAGACGATCAAATTGAGCGCGAGAAGAGTGAGGATTCACGCGGCCTAGATGCGGCCGCTACATCCGATCGCTGGAAGACCCCTGTCGTCGATGAACCCTCCGAACAACTCGCCCGCGAACGCGAGTCACTTGAGGATTTCGCGATCGAGCTTCGCCAGTTCCGCAGCGACCTCGAACGCCAACGCGAAGAACTCGACGTAACATCTCGCGAGCAGGACCGTCGTCGCATCTTGTTGGATCGCGAACTGGCTTCACTGGAAACCAACGAAGCCGAACTTACCGACCTCGCCAGCTCTCTCAACACCGAGGTCACCAACCTCGAACGCCACATGCGCGAGACCATCGACTCGAACTCGGTGGCTGCGGCCGAACTAGCGGCTCTAGAAGACGAGCGCTCGCGCATCGAACAAGCGCGAACCGAACTTCGAGA
>CAZHUR010000158.1:4465-6363 GCA_964535395.1 uncultured Acidimicrobiales bacterium | reverse complement strand
GCGCACGAGTGGCAGTCCGAGCGAAATCCAATAGCTCAGCTCGGCGCCCTCTTCGAGTGCGGTTCCTGGCTCTGGGTCGGTTCGGATCACCGCGCCCTGGTCGACGTCGGCGGCCCGTTCGAGCTTCTCGTCGAGCACCCAAGTGTCACCAAGTTCCTCGAGCGCCGCATCGAGCGACAAACCGGTCACATCTGGGACTTCGATGACAGCGATGTTGTTGCCCGACAACTGTTGCCATCCAAACCAACCAATTAGTGCGACCAGTGCAACGCTAAGCAGAAGCACCGGCCAACGTCGCGGAGGTTCATCACCGGAACTAACGGTGGGGACTTCGGCGACGGTCGTGCGGTCGGCAACATCTTGGACGGTGAGGTCGATCACTAACTCGCCATCGACCTCTTCGACCTTTGCATCGTCGGGTTCTTTTGGAAGGCCGACGAGCGGAAGTGGCTCTGGGCGCAACATTCCCTTGGCGGCAGCGAGTAGGCCAGCACCTGCATCGTGAGCCGTTGGGCGAAGGTCGACGTCACGGCGGGTCATCTCACGAATGACCGGCGCCAGCTCTCCTGCCGCTTCGACCGGAATTTCAACGTCGGTCTCGACACGGGCGGCGAGCGTGCCGAGCAATGTATCTGCGGAGAACGGCACAGACCCCGAGAGCGCTTCGATCAAGATGAGGCCGAGGGAGTAGACGTCGGACTCGGGGCCGAGGTTCATACCCTGAGCCTGCTCTGGCGAGGAATAGCGGGCGGTGCCGACGAGCGTCTTGCCCGGTTCGGTCCATCCGGAGTCTGCAAGGGCACGAGCCAGACCAAAGTCGGCGATCTTCAGGGTGCCGAGCTCTGTGAACATCAAGTTTGCTGGGGTGATGTCGCGGTGCACCAAACCTTGGTTGTGTGCGTAATTCAGGGCCCTACAGGCGTCGATACCGAAGGCGATCACCTGGCTCGGAGAACACACGGTGCCTTCGTCGAGCATGCTTCGCAGCGAACCACCTTCGAGAAGTTCGAGCACGAGGTATGGCACCCGTTCGCCCTCGATCTCGTCCTCGCCCCAGTCGTGAACCATCATCACGTTCGAGTGCTTCAACGACGCTGCAGAGCGAGCCTCATCGGCGAATCGGTCTAAGAAGTTCTGATCATGAGTGAGCTCACGATGAAGCACCTTGACCGCAACCCGGCGCTCGAGTCGGCTGTCTAGAGCCTCAAAAACAGTGGCGGACGACCCGCGCCCAATGCGCGTGATGAGTTGGTATCTGTCGCCGAGTTCGGTTCCGGGACCGACTAAGGCAGCAGTGGATTGGGTTGACGCCACGGCATCACGCTACCCGCGTCGTACGCTTGAGTCATGACAAAGAAGGAACGGCTGATCGTCGCCCTCTCGATCGGAATGGGAATCGTCGCTCTCGCCCTCGCCTTTATGAACGGGGCCGAGGATGGCGACGACATTTCGGTGACGCAGAATCCAGCCATCGACGCCCTGATCCCCGATCGCGAATCGGAGATTCTCCAGGGAGACCTGATCGGAATCGACCTCGCCGAGGGATTCGCCGCAGCGCTACAGCTCGAAACCAGCGATGGCCGCACCATTCAAATTCCCACAGACGAGATGGACGGCAACTTCCAAGACAACCTGGCCCGCTTCACCTTCCGTCCCGGCGAGGGCCAAGTAATCGACGCGCTTCCACCACAATCAAACTGCGTCACCGCCACCTACTGGCCGATCATCGACCCGTCAGATCTCAGTACCATCCGCTGGTGCTTCGAAGTGACGTGAGCCGATAGAGCCTCCGGCTCGATTTTATCGACTCACGTCACTTCAGTACTGCTTACGCCGCGGTCGCAATCCGTCGCCTAACGGCTCCTCGATGCTCAGCGGATTCACGCCATCAGTTTTTG
>CAZHUR010000158.1:0-4365 GCA_964535395.1 uncultured Acidimicrobiales bacterium | reverse complement strand
GATCGGTGGACCGAGGCAGTTCTCACTCGGACAATCACGAACTCGCGTCTCACACAAGACCCCACCGATCTCATCACGTTGCCGTTGATGGTCGGAGCGGTTTGGCTCTGGCGCAATCGAGTTGAAATAGGCGACCGGATTTCTCGGGCCTGGGGGCGGGCGCTCTTTGTCAGCGGCGCGGTTGTGTGTATGGCAACGAGCGTTGCTGATGCCGACAGTGCACCAATTCGGGGCACGGTGGTTCTCGACGAGAATCGGACTCAAGTAACGATGCCCATTGAATACAGCCTCGGCGGAGAACCCGCTCCCGCCAACATCTTTGTGCGACTCGATCCGACCGTCTTCGGCGATGGAGGAAATGTCGACGAAGATGACAATCCTCCGTTTGATCTTGTGACCTGGACGAACACTGAGGACTCGTTCACGATTCAGCTCAACGATCTTGATTGGGCGCCGGTAGAAGTCGACTGGGAGACGATCGGCAGAGGCATCCAAGGTGATGCTTGCGTATTGCCCCTCCCAGGATGTCAGGACCCGGTTTACGCTGAAATTGCCATTGATGCACCGCCGGATGAACGGGTGGAAGGCGACCTCACGCTCCCCCTACCCGAAGGCGCCGACGAGAGCTTCCGAATCGTTGAATCAATCGTCCGCGTCAACGACACCGAAGCTGGCGCAACGGTGCATTTCCAGGAGAATGGCGCCTCTCTGTTCACCGAGGAAGAGAACATCCGAAAGAGGCTCCGGCCGAGCGAGATCCCACTTCCACCCGGATGCGGCGAACCCTGCGACGTCAGCCTCTGGTCGGTCTATTTCAGCCCGCCGCAGCTCGAGTTCTTCGGCGACGTGGAGCTTGTAGACACAATTCAGCACGTACTTGAACCCGTCGAGTCGGCCGAGACAACATTGACCATCACCGCCGCGGACCTCGGCGAGCGTGGTGCACGGGTTTCGATCTGCGCGTCGGCGGACTTTGAAGCCGCAACCGCCCTCGCACAGCAACTCAATCGGGCGAGTATGAGCGTTATCGAAACGGGCCCGGGCCAGCCGCCGGCAACTCTTCCACCGATCCCTGTAGGTAACAGCGCGGATGCAACAGATTTCTCGCACGGTTGCCTTGCCTCAACCCAAAGGTCTTATCGATCTGCGGACTTCGTCGATGGGCCGATTGAGTTGACTGCAAGGGTCACGGTTCACCGCCTTCCGGGCGAACCTCCGATCGATTTCGAGCTAGTCGGCGAAATTCAGGCGCTCGGCTAGGGAGCGCCTGGTAGCTCGCCTGTCGCTAACAGGGTCTCGAAGCCAGCCTCGTCGAGGATCGGGATGCCGAGATCTTCGGCTTTGGTGACCTTCGATGCGCCTGGATCTGCGCCCACGACTAGCGCGAACGTGCTCTTCGATACCGAGCCTGGGGCTTTGCCGCCCCGGTCGGTGATCGCGGTCTTGGCGTCGCTTCGGCCGTAGTTGGCAAGGCCTCCCGAGACGACGATCGACTTGCCGACGAGCGTTTGCTCCTCGGTCGACACCGCTGGAGCTTCTGGGCGCACTCCTCCGCGATGGAGCTTCTCGATGATCATCTTGCCGGTGTCGGAAGCAAACCAGTTGGCTGCGCTTTCGGCGATGATTGGGCCGATGCCCTCGACGGCGGCGATCTCTTCGGCTGAGGCAGCAGCGAGTGCTTCCATCGAACCGAACGCTTTTGCGAGCACCTTGCCGTTGGTCGAGCCAACGTGTGGGATGGCCAGGGCGAAGATCACATTGCCGAGCGGCCGTGTGCGGCTTGCCTCTACGCCAGCTCGGAAGTTCTCGATCGAGGTCTCGCCGAACCCCTCGAACTGCGACAACTCTTCGGGGTCGAGCAGGAACACGTCACCCACGTCTGAAACAAGCCCGGCCGATACCAACAGGTCGACGGTGCGCTCGCCCAAGTTCTCGATATCCATCGCGCTGCGCTGAGCGAAGTGCTCGATGCGACCACGCACTTGCGCTGGACAGTCGGCGTGTGGACAACGGTGTCTCGCTTCGCCCTCGGGGCGAATGAGTGGCCGTTCGCACACCGGGCAGTCCTTTGGAAACTCCCACGGCTTCGAATCGGGGTCGCGCTCGGAAAGCACCGGACCCACAACCTCGGGGATCACGTCACCGGCACGGCGGACAATGACCATGTCACCGGGGCGTACGTCCTTCGCAGCCACCTGGTCTTGGTTGTGGAGCGTCGCGTTCGTAACCGTGACACCACCGACGAAGACGGGTTCGAGCAGGGCATATGGGGTGGCCGAACCGTTGGTGCCGATCGAGATCGGGATGTCGATCAAGCGGGTCGCTCGCTCTTCGGGCGGCATCTTGTAGGCGATTGCCCACCGAGGCGCTCTCGACGTACTGCCGGCAAGACGCTGGGTCTCGAGGTCGTCGACCTTGACGACGACGCCATCGAACTCGTAATCGAGGTCGTGCCGGCGGCCCTGGTATTCGGTGATGAAGTCGACGACACCTTCGATGTTGTCGACGACTCGTGAGTGGTCGTTGACCCTAAAGCCGATCGACGTCAGGAAGTCGAACGTATCTGAGTGCGCAGCGAGTTCTGGCCCGTCGACCACCTGACCAAGTTGGTATGGCCAGAACGACAGCCCACGGGTGCGAGCTACCTCGGCGTCCTTCTGGCGGATCGACCCGGCGGCTGCATTTCGAGGGTTGACGTACTCCTTCAAACCCGCTGCGGCCTGAGCCTCGTTTAGCCGGTTGAAGGTGGAACGACGCATGTATGCCTCACCACGAACCTCGATGACAGGAGGAAGGTTCTGACCAGGCGGGCGGGTGAGTTCGTGAGGTACATCGGCGATCGTGCGAACCGAGTGCGTGACATCTTCGCCTGTGGTTCCGTCGCCTCGGGTTGCTGCACGAACGAGCATTCCGTCCTCGTAGCGGATCGACAGCGCCAAGCCATCGAACTTCAGCTCGCACACAAACGCTTTGATCGGGTCGCCCAATCGTCGTTCGAGACGCTCACCCCAACCACGCAGCTCGTCGAGGTCGAACGCGTTGTCGAGGCTCATCATCGGCACCTCGTGACGTACGGGTGCAAAGATCGACGAGGGCGCTCCGCCGACCTGTTCGGCTACCGAACCATCGTCGGCGAATTCGGGGTGCTGTTGTTCGAGGGTTCGCAGCTCGTGAACGAGCCGATCGAAGTCGGCATCGGGGATCTCTGGGGCGTCTTGTTCGTGGTACAGACGCATGTGTTTTGCGACCGTGGCACGTAGTTCGCCAATCCGCTGCTCGGGTGATTGTTCCTCAGACGTTGATGGCACAGACCGATGATATCTCTCGGTTGTGACGTACCCTGAAGTCATGGCTGCGACGGCAACCGTAGAAGCAAAAACTGCGACTAAAGAGATGGAAATCTGGCTCTTCCGCGCGCTCTGGCTGATCTTGCCGTTCACCGCAGGGCCACTGCTCGCTGCAGCGCTCGAAGATGCGCCTGGCGCCCTCGAAATCGGCGGCATTATCGCCCTGTGGGTCGGCTGGGCGGCGCTGTTCATCGCATCGATGGTTCCCCGCGTAGAAACGCTTACCGCCATCCGAATTGTCGCACCTGCTGCGGTCGCAGCATCGCTGACCGCCGCACTCTTCCTGCTCGACGACGCGAGCATCGGCATCGTGATTGCTGGCCTCGTCAGCACACTCGCCGCAGCGTTACTCGCCTACCGGCCCCAGGTCTCCGACGCATTCGCCGACGGCTCGTCCTATGGCGACGAGCGACGTTTCCTGCTCCGCACCCCCGGCGCGGTGCTGTTGGGTCCGATTCAACTCGTGTGGCTCGCAATCGTCGCCGGAGCCACCCTCGGACCTGCGTTTCTTTTGGCAGAGCAGTGGATCATCGGTGGAATTCTGCTCGTCGTTGGTTGGCCGATCGCATATCTCGCGGTTCCGGTCATCCATCGCCTCTCAAACCGCTGGCTTGTGTTCGTCCCGGCGGGGATGGTCGTGCACGACAAGACGGCACTTCGCGAGCCGCAGTTGTTCCGCAAGGAGCAGATCACCGAGCTCGGCCCAGCTCCCATCGACCACAACTTCGAGGATCTCAGCCTCGGAGGCCTTGGCCTCGCGCTCCGGGCAGCGCTCATCGAACCGTCGAAGGTGATCCGCAACGAGCGCGGCACCGATGTCGAACTCACCGACATCGGCGGCTTTATTGTCAGCCCGAACCGCCCTGGTCAGGTCGTGACCGAGGCAAAGGCTCGAGGCTTTCGAATCGGCTAGATCTACTCGATCGTGATCTTTGTCCAGGCGCCTACGTAGACCGCAGTGCCCTCTGGCAGCTCGGTCGGGACGTTTGGTTTGAGTTGTTTGTCTTCACCCTCGAGA
>CAZHUR010000157.1:0-6369 GCA_964535395.1 uncultured Acidimicrobiales bacterium | reverse complement strand
ATCCTGAGCGAAGAAGCCACCTACGGTCTGAACAGCTTGGCGTTTAAAGTCGTCGAACGGGCCGAACTCGACCGCTTGGCCACGCGCGTTGAAGGCGCCGGTATCAACGTCGATTGGTTCGAACCGGAGGCACTGAACCCAGCGTCGGGAACCGTGGTGCGTTTCACTGCACCGAGCGGCCACGTGGTCGACCTCGAGCACGGCCAGGCCCAGGTTGGAAATGGGCTGTCACTCATCAATCCGCCGCCGGCCCCTGCGGAACTCAAGGGCATGCACCCACCGCGCATCGACCACATCTTCTTGCTCTGCGAGGACGTCGATCGCATCACGGCGTTCTTCAAAGAGGTGCTTGAATTCCGACTTACCGAGCAGATCCTTGCCGATGACGGCCACCAACTCACCACATTCCTTGAACGCACCCACACGCCACACGACATTGCGTTTCTCACCGGACCCGACGGAGGCTTCCATCACCTCGCCTTCTGGGTAGATGAGTGGAACGACCTGCGCACAGCGGCCGACACGTGCGCCTACCACGGGGTGAACATCGACGCCGGGCCAACTCGTCACGGAGCAACCCGAGGATGCGGGCTGTACTTCTTCGACCCCGCCGGCAACCGCAATGAGGTCTACACCGGCGGATACTGGTTTGACCCAGACGACGAACCCACCACGTGGACCGAAGCCGAGATGGGTCGCGCGATCTTTACCTATCGGGGCCAGGTCGACCCTGGATTTATGTCGGTGCACTCGTGAGCGACGATCAGACCACGCAGGACCCCTCCGTCGACGAGGCCACAGCCACCGACAGGCACAGCGCGCCGCTGTATTTGGCTAAGTACCGAGAGAGCCAGGCCAAGTCTGCGCCGGCTGACACAAATGGCAGTGACGAGCCGCTCTACTTGCAGCGATTTCGCGAGAGCACAAACGGAGCGGACAACGATGTACCGCTTTGGCAGCGCACGACGCTCGCAACTCAACAAGCCCTCACCGAAGACAACCGCAACAAAGAGATTTCGCCTCCACCAGGGTCGCCCCGAGCGCTTCGCAACGACGTGTACCTCATTCGCCACGGCGAGACCCAGGGGTACTCGACCGATTCGGGCCTCACACCACAAGGCGTTTGGCAGGCACACAGCTGGGGCCAGACAATGGCGAAGCGGATCAAATCTGGAGAGACGGTCGTCTTCCGGCACGCGGCAACCAACCGTGCCACCGAAACCGCGGTGCAGATCCATCGAGGGCTTCTCGACGGCCTGGCGCAATACGAAAAAGACATCACGATCCACGAGCCCGCTGTCGCCGACGAGTTCCGTAACTTCCAGTTCGTCTCACCCGATGGTCTCAAAGACGTAACGGCGGCCTTCCGCGAGTACAGCTCGATCCTCGAAGGCTTCGAACGGTCAGCGGCTGGAGATCGGCCGAAGTGGGTCGTCGAGATGGATCGGTTCTGGCGCACCCAACAAGGCGGCGGCGACCCGATCCAGCACTGGCTGACCATCCCCATGATGCATTTCGAGCCGCCGGCGATGACCGTTCGGCGTTTCTGGGCTGGGGTGAACCGCCTCTCCGACGAGTTCCCCGGTGCTCGACTCGCGATCGCAACCCACTCGGGCTGCATCCGAGCCTTTGCCGTCAACGCTCTCGGATACGACCCTGGCGAGCCGTACAACATCGAACACGTCCGAGTGAAGCTCTTCGAGAACGAAGAGACCACCGTCAACGGGCGTGACGCAATGGTGTCGTATCGCAACCGAGTTGAATCGATCAAGGTCCCAAACATCGATCAGCTGCCCATCTGGCAAGTCGACGATCAATGGTCCGGCTTCTCAAGCGAGGAGTCGTGACGCCATGTGCGAAAGCTGTCCAATCGTCGACTGGGAGAACGAACTTCCGACCGTTCGATACTTCACCGCAAGAAAGGTTGATGCGTCCATGACCGATCACATCATCTGGTTCGACCGTTACGAACAAGACCACAAGCCGTTCGTTGGTGGCAAGAACGCAAGCCTTGGCGAAATGATGATGGCTGAGCTTCCCGTACCACCGGGTTTCGCTATAACGACTCTTGCCTACGACCAAATCTGGCAGGACGCCAATCTCGTCACTTCGGTCAATGATTTGTTGCGCAGCATCGATCACGAGGACTACGCAGCAAACCGTGCGACCTCCGAACAGATACGAGCGCTGATCGAAGCGATTCCGATCCCCAACCAGGTCGAGAAGGATATTCGAGCGGCCTACGCAGCGCTCGGCACGCATTGTGGCGTCGACGAAGTTCCGGTCGCAGTCCGGTCATCGGCCACTGCTGAAGACCTTCCAGACGCATCATTCGCGGGCCAACAAGACACGTTTCTCTGGGTTGTTGGGGCCGATGCGGTGTTGGAGAACGTTCGCAAGTGTTGGTCGTCGATCTTCACCGATCGGGCCATTGCCTACCGCCACGAGATGGGCTATCTCCACCAGGCGATCGCCATGAGCGTCGGCATTCAAAAGATGGTGGATCCAATCGCCTCGGGCGTTGCCTTCACCTTGAACCCAAGCAACGGGGACCGCTCACAGGTGGCGATCGATGCATCGTGGGGACTAGGTGAAGCAGTGGTTTCAGGCGAGGTCACACCGGATAACTTCTTGGTCGACAAGGTGCTCCGAGAGGTCATCAAACGCGAGATCAGCGATAAGGGCGTCGAATACTGCCTCACCGATGTCGGAGCGGTCGAAAAGCTCGAGATAACCGGAGACCGTCGCACCGCTCCTTCGGTCACCGACGAAGATCTCACCGCGGTCGCGATCCTCGCTCGCCGAGCAGAAAAACACTACGGCTGCCCACAAGACGTGGAATGGGCACTCGACAAACACTTACCCGCTGGCGACAACGTCGTCATGTTGCAAAGCCGCCCGGAAACCGTCTGGTCTCAAAAACCAAAGGCGTCGATCAGTACGGGCAGCTACGACCCAATGAAATCGATCGTGTCGACACTTGTTTCGCCACTCCATAAGAAGTCCGAATAACCAAAAGCCAAGTAACACCAGGGGGAAATACACATGAGCAACCGCTTTCCAAGCCCATTCGAGATAGAGGGACCAGAAGGAGTCGAAGGATGGGAGGAGCTCTATCCGTACTCTTCCTCGTTCAGCGACTATCGCAAGGAGTATGAAGACGATCGCTTCTGGTTCTGGGATTCGATGCATTGGGGCAAAGCCCTCACTCCGTGGGATGCCACGTTTATGGAGGCAGCTCTCGCGTCGCTCAGCCAGATGAACAGCCGTCATTACCGGATTCCCCCCGCCGATGGTGTCGACTTCCGCATCTTGTACGGCTATGCCTTCCTCTCCCCCGTCGGCGTCGACCCCTCCCAGATCGAGGCACGCGTGCCTCAGTTCATGGAGCGAGCTGGCCACTATTTTGGCAACTGGGACAACTTGTACGACAGTTGGCTCGGCAAGGTGAAAGACACGATTGCCCAGATCGAGTCGATCGATTTCAGCCCACTTCCAGAGATGGAAGACCTCGAGGTCATCACCAGCGGCAGCGCATTGGGTTCTGGTACCAAGTTGACCAACGAGTACAACCGTTTCAAAGAACTCATCATGCAGGCGTGGCAGTACCACTTCGAGTTCTTGAACCTTGGCTATGCGGCATATCTCGACTTCTTCGGCTTCTGTAAAGAAGCCTTCCCGTCGATCCCCGACCTCGGCATTGCCAAGATGGTGGCCGGCGTTGAGGTCGACCTGTTCCGACCAAACGAAGAGCTGAAGGCTCTTGCCCAGAAGGCGGTCGATCTTGGCATTGCCCGCAACTTCGACGACCCGAACAACGTCTCCCTCGCTGGCGATGCTGGAGCGCAGTGGCAGGCAGCGTGGGACGAGGCAAAAGACCCGTGGTTCAACTTCACCTCAGGCAACGGTTTCTACCACTTCGACAAGATCTGGGTCGAGAACCCCGACATCCCATACACGTTCATCAAGGACTACATCGCCCGGATCGAAGCTGGTGAGGACATCAGCCGCCCCATCGAGGCAATCCGAGAAGAACGCGACCGCGTGGTTTCGGAGTACCGCGATTTCCTTGGGTCCGACGAAGACCGTGAGGCCTTTGACGGCAAGCTCGGTTTGGCTCGGGTCGTGTTCCCATACGTAGAGAATCACAACTTCTACATCGAGCACTGGACCATGTCGGTCGTGTGGCGCAAGCTCAAAGAACTCGGCGCAACACTCGCAAAAGACGGGCTTCTAGCCAATGCTGACGACCTGCTGTTCATCCGCCGCGATGAGGTCAACGAGGTCCTCTGGGATTACTACGCCAACTGGGCTGTGAACGCTCCGACGGCATCGGCCGCGCATTGGGCGCCCATCATCGAGAAGCGACGCGCTATCCACGCGAAACTTGACGCGTGGAAGGCACCGAAGGCGCTGGGTGCACCGCCTGAGGTGATCACCGAGCCGTTTACGATCATGCTGTGGGGCATCACCTCCGAATCGGTCAACAACTGGCTCGGATCCGACGAGGGCGGCGAAAACGAGCTCACCGGAATGGCAGCATCACCAGGTGCGGTCGAGGGCATTGCTCGAATCATCTACGAACCTGAAGAGGTCAACGACCTTCAGCAAGGCGAGATTCTGGTCGCTCCAATCACCGCTCCCAGCTGGGCACCGGTTTTTCCGAAGATCCAGGCATGTGTCACCGACATCGGCGGCATGATGAGCCACGCTGCGATCGTGTGTCGCGAGTACGGCGTGCCAGCGGTGACCGGCACAGGCTTTGGCACCGACAAGATCAAGACCGGAGACCGCATCCGAGTCGACGGTTCGTCGGGCAAGGTCACGATCCTCTGATCACCTAGATACCCGGGCGCCCGGTTCCTTCGAATCCGGGCGCCCAACAACTCTCATCCAATACCCCCGATCTTCGGCAAAGGAGCAAACATGCTGACGCAGGAACAAAACGACGCACTCACCCAAGTAGGGCCCGGAACGCCCATGGGAGCCGTTCTGCGCAACTACTGGTACCCGGTTGCGTTCACCCGCGAACTTGACGAGTTCCCGGTCAAGAGCGCACGAGTTCTTGGCGAAAACTTCGCCGTGTTCAAAACACGCGACGGCGATTACGGCATCGTCGACGAGAAGTGCCCGCACCGAGGCGCATCGCTCGTGTACGGCATCGTCGACGAAGACGGCTTGCGCTGTGGTTATCACGGTTGGAAGTTCGCCACGAACGGCGACTGCCTCGAGATACTTGCAGAGCCAGATTCATCGCCGAAGTTCCGCGCCGAGTGCGGGGTGCGATCTGGTGAGGCTCAAGAACTCGGCGGGTTGATCTGGGCCTACGTGGGTGAAGGACCAGCACCTGAGCTTCCTCGTTACGAGGCCTACACGATGCACGGGCACCGCGATATTGGCCATGCCGTCATCCCGTGCAACTGGCTGCAGATCATGGAGAACGCCGTCGATCCGTACCACGTCGAGGCACTCCACGGGAACTACTTTGAGTTCATTGCCGAACAAACTGGCATGGAGATGCCCGGTTCGTTCGGCGGCAACAAGCACGAGAAGGTCGCCTTCGACAACTTCGAGCACGGCATCATTAAGCGCCGCCTGCTCGTCGGCCAGGACGAGAACTCCGATGACTGGAAGATCGGCCATCCGCTCGTGTTCCCATACAAGATGTGGGTCGGCGGCAACGGCGTGTATCAGATGCAGATCCGAGTGCCCGTTGACGATACGCACACCAACGTCATCTTCTACACCGTTCACGCTCCCGACGGTGTGACGCTTCCCGAAGAGGTTCATACCGTTGACTATCCAATCGAGTGGGTACGAGAGGACGGCACCTACATCGTCGATTACATCGAGGGTCAAGACATCATGGCCTGGGTGACCCAAGGTGAGGTGGCCGACCGAACCAAGGAGAAGATCACCAAGAGCGACGTCGGCGTGGTGGCCTGCCGCCGAATGTTTCGCGATGCCATGGACGCCGTGGCCGAGGGTAAGGATCCAATCGCTGTAGTTCGCGAGCCACACGAAGCAATCAAGCTGCCCTTGGAGCGTTCGAAGTTTGGTCGGGGTGCAGAGTTTGCCAGCGACTGGATCGACAACGGGTCGATGCGTTACAGCCCAATCGCCCAGGAGATGAAACAGCTACACATCGATGCCGCAGCGGCTCGGGAAGGACTGTCAGAGACACAATGACGATCGATCACGCCTACTGGGCCGACTATCTTCTGGCCGCTGTCGACGAACGCCGAGAAGTTCAAGCCATCACCAAACAGGTCGACGAACTGTCGATCGATGATGCCTATGCCATCCAGGCCGCCCTTCTCGAAAAGCAGCTCGGCCGTGGCGATGCCATCGCAGGAGCGAAGCTCGGAC
>CAZHUR010000156.1:0-6396 GCA_964535395.1 uncultured Acidimicrobiales bacterium | reverse complement strand
CCATCGCAGAGCTCGATCGCGGGGTTCCCACTATCAAATACACCAACTCGATCAGGACCCAGCGCCTCAAGTCGCGGGAACTGTTCACCAGACCCGAACGATGCCTCACCGGGAGACTCCGGATCTACCTCGGGTCCGATCTCGAGAACCGAGAACCCTCGAATCCCCCCTCCAGCAGACGCTGCTGCACAGTCGGGCACGAGCACCGGCGGAGCCTCGTCGGGAGGAGCACTGCCGATCGAGAAGTCCGCACAATCGCTGAGGGTAAAATCGGCCGGCCGAAGCTGAAACGCTCCGCAGATCCCAGCGTCACGCACCTCAACCAACCTGTCTGGAAGAGCTGACAGTTCGAGAGAGTCGAGCAGTTCGAAACCCACGATCGAGTCGTCCCGTACCTCAAGGGGAACGACGAAACGGTCGTCTTCTGCGATTGGACCCAACTCAGAACGACGGCTCCACGCTGCACCGTCCTGTGAAACCAAAATGTCGAGCGCACCATCGGCGGTCACGGGCGATCCAATAATCGCTAGGTCTGCACCGCTCTGAAGGATCCCGAACCATCCGGCTGCAACTTCTGGCCGGTCTGGACTGGGTGCGTCGACGAGCGACGTTTCAACCGCGACCCACCTAAGCCCGTCTTCTGAAGTCAAGAGTTGAGGTACGACGTTGGGAACCACCTCTGGCAGGGCCACAAACCCTCGATCTGTAGACACAATTTGAATCAGTTGCTGTGGTGTCTCAACCCGAACCGAGGTGAAGGGCTCTTCTGCCACGATCGTCTCGGTGGCGATCGTGTCGAGCGTGGCTGGCCTCTCCGACGACTCGCTCAACTCATCGGTATCTCCCGCCGCATCCTCGTCAACCGCTGGCTCCAGGCCAAGTTCGACACGATCTTCGCCGAGGGTGGTGGTCGGTGCGATTTGTTGAGCGGCATCAGCCGACTCGTCACCGGACGGCGACAACCACACCAACACCGCCCCAACGACGGCCAAGGCGGCAACGAGCGAGACGATCGGCCATCGAACAGCTGTCGACGAGCCAGACTCGACCGCTTCGGGCGCATCGCCGTCAGGGACGAGCGCTCCCTCAAATTCAATCGGCGTCGACGAGTTTGGCTGTTCATCGCGACTGCCGACCATGACCCAACGCTAGAGCACCCGACTCTGCACTCAACAGGCGGGCCGTCGGGCGTCAGCGAGCGATAGGTGACGGAGCGGCCAACCGCCAAGTGACGAGGCCGTCGGTGTAGAAGATCGCTTGATCGTCGGCGTGAATGATCGAACCGGTCCCTCGCTCCAAGGCATCCGATGTCTCACCGTTGATCGGCGCAACCGTGACCAGCGCCTCGATCGCGCCATTACCCACATTGGTTAGTTCGAAGGTGGCCACCATCTCCGTGCCGACTTCATAGATCCGATCGCTATCGACCGATGACACAAACTGCCTATCGAGCGGAGTCTGAGAAGCGAGATCCTCGCGACGCCCAGCCAGCTCGGACCATTCGCCCGACAACGTGTCGATCAACCACAACGCACCGCCCGTCGACAGCACCACATGAGTGCGGTCTTCAAAAACCTGTACTTCGCCGATTACTCGGTTGTCTCTACGGTCGATCAGGTCTGACGCTATTGCTGAAGGTGCCGGATAGCTGAACACTCGATTCTGGGCGGTATCGACAATCACCAGACCTGGTTCCTTGCCTTGGAGCGTTCCCGACCCATCACACAACTCGATCGCTGGGTTACCAACATCGAGAACCGCAATCCGGTTTGCGTCGAGCTGTTCAGGAGTCGGGAGCCCCCTGCCCAAAGCAAAAGCGGCCTCACTAGTTGCAGACGGGCTGATGAGCGGCCCGAGTTTGAGAATCGTAAAGCCCAACCGGCTGTCAGCGTCTCCTGCTCGTGTGCAGTCGGGTACGACGACGCCGGGTTCGGCGTTGACCGGCGACGCTCTAACCGAGGACTCGGTGCAGTCGCTGAGGGTGATGTCAGCTCGTAGCAGGAACGAGCCGCACGGGCCTGAGTCTCGAATCTCGACGACCCGGTCCGGAAGGGGTGCTAACTCGAGCGATCTCAATACCTCGAATCCGATGACCATTCCCTCTACAAAGCTCACCGGCGCGACAAGCCGCCCGTCCGCGCTGAGCGAGTCGATGGTGTCCGGTGCTTGCCAGTTGGCCCCATCTTGGGATACCAAGATGTCGAGGGCGGTGGTGTCGTTGGTGGCTGGTCCGACTACGGCGAACTCATCGCCGTTTCGAAAGAGCCCGTTCCAGCTGACCGGACGAACCGCAGAGCCATCGTCGACGCGCGACTCGGCGAACTCTTCCCACGTAAGTCCGTCGGGCGAAGACAAAAGTTGGGGGGCCAGGCTGCGCACGAAGGCAGGTAGAGCCACATACCCCGCCTCGGTTGAGATGATCTGAGCGAGTGGCCCTGGACTGTCGATACGATCGGCAATGAATGGGTAGGGGATTCGACCGACTTCGACGTCGACCACGTTGATCGTCCGTGGTACTTCGACTCGCTCGACGACCTCGGCCTCGGTTACGGGCGGGGTAACGCTGCTTTCGTCGAGGTCAGGTGTCGGGTCGTCACCCCCAGACCCCCCTGCCGACTCGTCACCGGACGGCGATGACAGCACCAAAATGGCACCGACGGCGAGCAGGGTTAGGACCAACGCGATGAGAGGGCCCTGTGCGCCACGGGCAGAACGTCGTGATTCGGTCGCATCTGGGGCATCGTTCTTTGAGACGAGCGCGCCTTCGAACTCGATCGGCTTGGGAGAGTCTTGGTTTTCTTTCCGAGAGCCAAGCATCTCGTCAACGCTAGAGCGTGCTACACGATCTCTGCGTTCGCGACGAAGAGGTTGCGCATGTAGCGATCCGTCCGCACAAACGTGCCCCGAAACCCGACGTGTTCTTCGGGCTCGACAGAGGTGTGCTCCGGAAGGTGGACGATCGCCTGAATCTGGTTGCTCACAAGTTTGCTATCACCACGGCTACCGATCACGATCGTCGCCTTCACACCGGCTCCCGGAAAGTCTCGATCGCTCCGAAACTCTCTGACTCGCCGAACCGTTCCCGACCATTCGACAGTTGCAGATTCGTACACATCAAAGAACCGCTGCTCGACTTCATAACCTGGACGCTCTGAATCGAACAGGTCGTCAATGACCGATTGCTGGTCGAGTGACACCTCTTCCTCGAGCGTCGATTGCAGTGGCTGTGGTTGTGACTCTGGCTCTGGCCGTGACAGGTTGGCTGCGGCGATTGGTTTGAGTTCCACCGGTTTCGGGTGGTTCCTCGCCACCATCTTCCACTCGCCAAGTTCAGCATCAAACACAGGAAGGTCGTCGAGAACCTGCGAGGCCTGCTCTCCATCACCCATCGCCACGAGCGCCTCGGCCTCGAGGAACTGGGTGAATGAGTTCGGCGGCATGTCTTGGACGTCGTTGATCGTGTGCAGCGATTGAACCGCGTCGGCAAGGTCACCGTGTCGTTGCTGCTGTAGAGCGAGGTCGACGTCGGAAGGAGCACTGAGTACCAGCGCGATATCGACCAGGTGCCCGATCCGGGCTACAAGAGCGCGGCCGTCCTCCTCGACCCGGAACGCCTCTGCGGTCAGCGTCCGCGCCGAGACATCGACATATTGATGACTCTCCATCATCCTGAGGATCGCCATGCGCCGTGCAGGCGTGAGGAAGCGATCCAAAGCGATCGGATCTGGCGCATCGATGACGACCCGTGAGTCGAACGTCGGATCGCCAATGATCATGTCTCGTTGCCCGAAAAGACGAGCGAAGATCGAGAAGGGTTGCTGTTTGCTCAGGTAGAAGGACTCGTTCACACCGCTTGGATACATCAGACGAACCCGCGTGTACGCGGCTCGGCTGTCGCCGCTCTTGCGCATATGCACATCGACGTGAACACTCACACCTCGAATGTCACCGCGGATCTCGCCGTGTGCCATCCCACTAGCGGGAAAGAAACTCAGCCCGAGATCGCTCGCAGCTCGACCCCAAGCTTCAGCGATTCGCTCGTGTCGACCGCGTGCAGCCAAGATCGCTCCCCCGGCAGCAACAAGTCCAAAAACAACTCCGAACAGTGCACCCACGTCCGTAGTCTCCCACGTTTGTGAGAGACCTCGCGTGTATCCCTACCACCCAGCAGCGCAGCGTCGAGGCGTGAGGGCTAGAGTGCAGATCGCGACAACCCTTCAGCCAAAGGATCCTCTCATGTTTAACGCAATGGCCACTCTTGCCAACCGCCTTCCAGCCTCCAAGGTCAGCGCTCACTGCGACGGCCCATGTGGCGTCTATGACCCGGCTTCTGCACGTATCGCTGCCGAAGCTGTGCTCTCGATGACAAAGAAGCTCGTCGACGCCGGACCTGCGACCACGCTCGAGGCGCAGAACACCCAATCGCGCTACGTCGCCATCAAGGAGCACGAGGCACAGGTCGCCAAGGATCAACTCCTCATCCTCTGGACCGACTACTTCAAGCCGCCGCATCTCGAGGCATACCCAGAGCTTCACACCACCTTCTGGAACGCAGCGAAGCTTTGCTCAGCAGCAAAGGTCAACGTCAGCGTCGAGACCGCAGAACAGCTCATGGCCGCCATCGAAGAGATCCACAACATCTTCTGGGCAACTAAGGGCCGCGACGTCGCTTGGGTACTCGCAAGCTAAGAACTCGCAACGATCATGCACATGAGCGCTCGACACAACGTCGAGCGCTCATTGCGTTTTTCTGCCCTCCTCCACTGACCTCATGGACGAAAACACTTCACTTCCAACTGCGGGCGGCCGGGACCTACTCGACTGGATTCTTCGGCGACGTCGCCGGCTTCGCGTGTCCGGCCCGTCGATGGAACCGCTGCTGTTTGAGGGCGACGTGGTGTTTGTTGATACCAGTGCCTACCTCGACGCACCTCCGAGAGATCTCGATGTAGTTGTGGCCCAACACCCGAGCACACCAACAATCGACATCGTCAAGAGAGTCGAATTCAGCACCGATGAGGGGGTGTACCTTCGAAGCGACAACCCTGACGCAGAAGGCGTCTCGGATTCGCGCCAGTTCGGTGTAGTGCCGTTCGATCTCGTGATTGGCAAGGTCGCTGCCGTCTCTCCGGCCAAAACTTCGACCACACTACAAAGATGAACAAAGCTGCTCTTCGTCTCGTCGTGTTGGCCGTTGCGCTAATCATCGCGGGTTGTGGCACGATCGGCGATGTCGTCGATACGGTGCTGGGCGAAGACGAAGCTCCTACCACTACGACAACCGTCCCTCCTTCCCAGTCCGAACCGACCGAGCCTGACATTGTTGACGAGGAGCCAGACGTCGAGCCAGAACCGGTAGAGGAAGACCTTGAAGAACTGATCGACGAGGCAGAGGAACAAACGAGCGACGAACCAGAGGACCTGCTGGAGGCTCCACAGATCACCCTCCGCGAGCACGAAACCGCGACCGTTGCGGCTCTCGAGCACATTGCCTACGTCGAGGCCTTCTGGGAAGAGATAGCGCCTGAGCTCGACTTCACCTACACCCCACTCGATACCTCACGCTTGGTCACTCGCAGCTCGATTATCGACGGAGGCAACGAGGCGGGCGAGGGAACCTGCTCGTTCCGGCGCATCGAAGAACCTCTGAACGCAGACATCGCTAGCTTCAATGCCTACGTGACTCCCTGCGACGAAGGCATCACCGTCGTCTGGGACGACATTGGACTCGAACCTGACCTCGAAGAGCGTTTCCCTGGCGCTGGGATGGCGATGCTGATGTCGCACGAGTGGGGCCACGTCGTGCAGTTGCAACGCGAGCAACTCAACCAGTCCGACATCATCGCGGAGCAACAGGCCGACTGCTATTCCGGTGCGTATGCAGCTTGGGCTGAGGATCGCGGCATCGAGCCGTTCACCAACGCCGAAGCACTCGACTTTGCGATCATCTCGACCCTCGAAACCCGCGATGCCGTTGGTTCACGACCAGACGAGTTCGGGGCTCACGGCAATGGTTTCGACCGAGTTCGTGCAACCCAAGAGGGATACGACCGGGGCGTTACGTTTTGCGCGACCTACGACGAAATTCCTCCGCCGATCACCCAAACAGGCTTTACGACCGCAGCAGATCGAGAGAACCAAGGCAACCTCCCGTACGAGGAAGCCTTCGACCTTCTTGTACCTGCGGTCGAGAATTATTTCGAGGCCCTCAGCGACGAACCACTCCAACCCTTGGTCGACGAACCCGATACCCGGACGCTGATTCAGCTACACAACGACATCGGCGACCTCGCGATCGGAACCGAATTCTCGCTCCGCTATGGCGCCGCAGTTCAGGAAGCCAATGGCGACGCGGTCACCGGCGTTGGCGCTGCACTACAACGCGCGTGTCTGACC
>CAZHUR010000155.1:0-6406 GCA_964535395.1 uncultured Acidimicrobiales bacterium | reverse complement strand
GCTGCGTCAGCAGGTCAGCTGCGTCAGCTACCAATACTCTTCGAAGTGGATGTTGCCTGGTTGGTTGCGTTTGTTGACGGTGAAGCCTCGTTCGGTGAGCAGTTCGATTACACCGGTTGGCTCGGGGAAGACCTCAACCTCTTCGCCGGCCTCATTGATTTCGGTTTCGGCGAGTCCGATCATTGCCGGGTTGCCACACAAGAATGCGTGTGTGTTCTCCGGATCGAATGGCCCGCCGAGAAGCTCCTCGATGTCGCCGTCTCGGATGAGGTCCTGCAGGTAGCGCTTCGGCACATCTGACTCACGGGTGGGCATGGGCAGATAGTGGTAGTTCGGGAACCGTTCCTCGAGCTTGCGATGAGCCTCGATGTAGCCGAGATCTTTCCAATTACGCACCGTCACCGTCGAGATTATCGGACCGGTGTGCCCCTTGCGAAGAAGCTCGACCGCCATCGAGTTGTGTGGCGCTTCGCCCGTTCCGGTGGCAAAGAAGATAATTGCCTGGTCGGGGGACTCCACAGCGTTCAACGTGTACCGGCCAGCGACCTTTGGGCCGAGGTAGATACGGTCGCCGACGGTCTTGGTGGCGAGCCTTGGGGTCAGCGCCGACACGTGGTCTTCGTCTGCTTGCACAAGAACGATATAGAACTCGAGTTCCTCGGTGTCCGGCGGCGCAAAATAGCCACTCTCCTCGAACATCGAATGGGAAATCGAGTACGAACGTCGAATGAGTTTGTGCCAACGCTCGTCGATGTCGGGGTCTACATAACCGTCGACGCGATCTTCCCAGAATCCGAGTCCGAGCGATGCGTACTGGCCTGGGACGTGCGACGTGTTTCCTTGGTCTGGACGCACCCTCAACACCCACAAATCGGAGTGACGCTTTTCGAACATGGTGATCGTGGCGTTGTAATGCTCCTCGCGCAATTCGGCGATTGCCGATTCGTGACGAACGCGCCGCTGCACAACCGATGGAACCTCCGGTACCTCAAGGTGCGGGAACGCCGACGAAATAAGAAGTTCGCTGATCTCCCAGGCGTGGCCGTGCGGAACGTCGAGGTTGGCTTCTGGTCCTCCGAGGAACCACAGCTTGTTGCTATCGAGGGCGGCGCCGGTAACTCCCAGCGAGCCGACAGACGAGCGGGCGCGCCCGGAAGCAAACACAACGTGGTCGAACTCCAGATCAGGAGTCCGCCTATCGCTGAAGTAGGCGATCGGGAATTCATCGTCTGTGCCGATGGCATCGGGGACCGAGCGGTACAAAATCGTCGCCCGCCGTTCACGCTCGAACGTGCGCAGCATCACATCGCCGACCGGAGCCAACTGAGCTGGGTCCATTCCGCCCGCCGCCAAGACAACACCGGCGCCACCGTCGACCGCGCGGCCAACTAGTTCAACCGAGTGGTTTGTGTGACCAATCACCAAGATGTCGGTGTCGTTGAGGTGTTCGGGCAACGTGTCGACCGTGACTTTGTCACTCAGAGAAACATCGACCGGTGGGGTGTAGTCGGGGTGGCGATGCAGGTCGGCGATCAGGCAAGCCTCGGTCACATAGGTGCGCTGCGATGTACGAACGACCACCTTGCCGTCTTCGTAGTCGATTTTTTCGACCTTTTCGCCGTACCCGACTTCGAGCCGGTACTTCGGCACCAAATCGGGAAACGAGATCGAGTCTCCCGGCTCGATAATGCGCACGCGTGACACCCCAGCGTCCTGCAGCGAGATGGCCGTTGAAAGGCCACCGACGGATCCTCCGACGACGATCAGGTCGTATTCGGCTCGATCTACTGTGTCACTCATGTCCCCAACTGCCTCCCGCATGGTGTATTTCGACTCTATCCCACGTATTCAGCCGAGCAGGAATCATCAAACCCCCCAGAACGTTCCTAGAATTGAGATGATGAAAGAATCGCCTGTCGCTGCCGCCGCCGTTGCATCTGAAACCGTCGCGGTCGCTGTCGACGCTGCGTCGGTAGAAGCAGAGGTTGCCAAGGTCATTGCCGCGGTGCGCCCCGCGGTTCAGGCGGACAAGGGCGACATCGAGTTGGTTTCGGTCGATATTTCAACCGGGATCGTCGAGGTCGAGCTAAAGGGCGCGTGCACCAGTTGCCCCGCCTCATCGCAGACTCTCAAAGCCGGCGTCGAACGCATCATGAAAGACCGCGTCCCATCGATCACCGAAGTTGTGAACGTGGGCCAGGTGTTCTATTCAGACGGCACAGCGGTCACGCTCTAAATGAGCTTCCTACTCGCTCACCAAGGAGGCTGGGACGAGATCCTGCTCGTCGTTGGGCCGATCGCCATTCTCGGCGGACTACTGCGCCTCGCAAACAAGCGCGCAGACAAACTCAACGAAGAGGCCGAGAACCCTTCTTCGGCTGCGCCGAAATTTTAGGCTGGCGCTCAGACCGACAAGCCCAGGCGACGGCTAGTGCTGGAGTTCGCGTGCGTAAACGTTTGCGCCTAGATGGCGCAGATCGCCTGCGAGATCCGGATAGCCACGGTTGACGTGACCGTCGTCGGTCATGATCGTCTGGCCGTCGGCGCCGAGTGCGGCCACAATCAGGGCCGCTCCCGCACGGATGTCGTGGCTGACGACCTTCGCACCCTGGAGCCGCTTCGCGCCCTTGATAACCGCGTGGTTGCCATCGGTGCGCACCTCGGCGCCCAAGGCAACGAGTTCCTTCACATAGCGGAACCGGCCAGCAAAGAGGTTCTCGGTCACGATGCTCGTGCCATCGGCAACGCAAAGCATCGACGCGAGGAACGGCTTGTAATCGGTGGCAACGCCGGGGTACGGCAGCGTCGAAATGTCGACCGCGTTCAGCCGCTGATTTGCCATGACCCAAATGCCATCTCGATCCGGTGACGCACGAAGGCCCATCTCGCCGACCTTCTGACAGACCATCGTCATGTGGTCATAGCGAGCTCCTTTGAGCAGGATCTCGCCACCGGTCACGCCGAGCGCCGCCATGTAGGTTGCTGCCTGAATCCGGTCGGGGATCACTCGGTGTTCGACCGGTTCGAGTTCGGTCACGCCGGTGATGGTGATGTCCGACGTGCCCGCACCGGTGATGCGCGCCCCCATCTTGTTGAGCATCGACGCAAGGTCGGCAATCTCTGGCTCGCGGGCCGCGTTGTGAATGTTGGTGACCCCGTCGGCCAGCGCTGCCGCCATCATCACGTTCTCGGTCGCGCCGACGCTCGGGAAGCCGAGCACCACGTCTCCCCCGGTCAGATTCTTGGCAACTCCGGTCAGGCCCTCGGGTTGCACATCGAAGGTGGCGCCCAAGTTCTCGAGGCCGGTGAGGTGCATGTCGATCGGGCGGTGCCCAAAGTCGTCGCCGCCCGGAATGCCAACTTCGGCTCTTCCATAGCGCGCCAACAACGGACCGAGAATCGCGGTGGACGCGCGCATCTGCTCGACCAATTCGAATGGTGCAACGGGATTGATGTTGTGAATATCGATCTCGACGACGCCGGGCCTGCGACGGGTTACTGCGCCCATCGATTCGAGCAATTCACACATCACGCCAACGTCGAAAATGTTGGGCACGTTGTAGATCGTGTGGGTGCCTTCGGCCATGACGGTGGCGGCCATCAGCTTCAAAACCGAGTTTTTTGCACCGCTAATTGTGATCTCGCCAGAAAGGGGCGGACCAGATTCAATCACGAATTCGGTGGTGGAGTGTCCAGACATCGCTGCCAGTATTACCCGAGTGACAACGCAGTTGAGGGCACTAGTGGTGAAAGAAGCGGATCTCGCCGCTCTCCGCACACCCCTCGACGGCATCGTTTTGGAGCGGGTCGGTGCGTCACAAGACCATTTTGAGCTCGAAGAAGGTCCGTTTTACAACTATTCGCGGACCTTAACCGTCGCCGACGGCTCCGAGGTGGGCACATTCGACGTCACCGAAGAAGTTACGTGGAAACTGGCGATTCCGGTCTTTGGTCTGTTGTTGTGGGTGCCGTTCTGGCTGCACGTCCGTGCGGGGCAACGCAATCCAAGTCCGTGGTGGGCTCCGTCGGGGCGACTCGACACACGCGCCGCTCGAGTGATGGGTTTCCTTGGTGTCCTCGCTCTGATCAACGGATTCCTGGGGACCGTTCTTGGACAGACGCTCACGTTTGCTGCCGATGAGTTCTGCTCCGAATTCGAGACCTCAGCCGAGGGCTTGCGCACGTGCATCGATTCGGCAAACGACACCAGTGCCCGTGCCAACGTGTTCACGATCGTCCGTGTTTCGATCGTTCTATCGCTGTTGTTGACGATCGCCGCAGACCGGTTCGGCCGCAAGCAGGCTCTCACCGCTGCGGCAACCATCTCGTGTGCAGCGACCGCTGCCGGTGCCTTCTCAACAAACCTTGCCTTGCTCACCCTGTCCCAGGTGTTCTCTCGCGGGCTCGCAACAGGTCTGGCGATCGTCATCTTGGTGTTCGCTAGCGAAGAGCTACCAGCGAAGAGCCGCGCCTACGGCGTGTCGATGCTTATCCTGCTTGCCGGCCTCGGTTCTGGGACGGTCGTGTGGCTGCTTCCCTTAGCCGACGTTGCCCCATGGGGCTGGCGTCTGGTCTATGGAGCGGCACTCATCTGGGTTCCGGCGGTGCTGTGGGCGGGAACTCGGCTACCGACCACCCGCCGTTTCGCCGCTCTCCAAAAGCAGAAGGCGTCGCGTTCTCTGTCAGAAATGTGGCAGAGCGAAAAGTTGCGCAACCGGCTCCTGCTGCTGGGGGTCGCGTCTCTTTTGACTGCGGTCTTTGCCACGCCAGCGAGCCAGTTCGACAACCAGTTCCTGCGAGACGAACTGGGCTTCACCGCAACCCGAATCTCGGTGTTCACCCTCATTACAAGCACGCCGATTGGCGTAGGCGTGATGACCGGCGGAATCCTCGCTGATCGCATCGGTCGACGGGGCGTCGGCGCCTTCGGTTTATTGGTCGGCGCGATCATGACGGTCTTGTCGTTCTACTCGAACGAGTTCTGGATTTTTCCCACTCGAGCGATCGGCGTGATCTTAGGATCGGGCTTTGCCGTCGCCGGTTTGGCTGTCTATGGCCCCGAGCTATTTCCGACTCGACTCCGCGGAACATCAAACGGCGTCATCACCGCATTCGGTGTGGGTGGAAGTGTGATCGGGCTGCAACTCGTTGGCCGACTGGCCGAGCGGTTCGGTGCGTTTGCGCCAGCGCTACTCATTGCTGCGATCGGTCCGGCGATTGTGGTGGTTCTGATCTTGACTCGCTACCCAGAGACTGCAAATCGCACCCTGGAAGAGCTAAACGACGAAGACTTCCACCCTGAGTAATAGTCCTGGGTAATAGTTCGATGTCGATCGCGATCTCACTTGGAGCATCATGAGACCCCGCGCTACGTTTGAGGTTGTGGAATCACCGACACGTCGGCGGCTAGTGAGCTCAATTGGTGCAGCTGGACTTTTCGGTCTTGCAGGATGTTCTGCTGTTGCCGCGCAACGCCCCGAATTGATCGAGGGCGCGCTCGAATCTGAAAGCCCGCCCTTTGGCCGTCAGGTCGGAGAGCCTCGACCTGTGGTTGAAACCGAAGTTCAGGGCAGAGCTGTGGTTGGCCCGCTCGAGAATCCGAATCGTTCGATCATCGCAACCGCAGCAGTTCCCCAGATCCAGGTTTTCGCTGGACCGGACGAGGCTGCCGAAGTGACCCACGTGATGGACAACCCAACTGCGACCAACGGCGACCTCGTTTTTCTTACAACGGTCAATGCGGGCGCCTGGCACGAGGTTCTACTTCCTGTTCGTCCCAATGGTTCCACCGGCTGGATCCGCAACAGCGACGTTGCGTTGGCCGAGCACATGTATCGCATTCAGGTCGACCTCAGCGATTTCCGGATGCGCCTCTTCGAGAATGGCGCCACGATCTTCGACGCGGTCGCTGGCGTTGCGTCGAACAACACGCCCACCCCAGGCGGCACGTACTACATCACCGAGCTGCTCGCTCCAACGATTCCCAACAGTGTGTACGGGCCGTTCGCCTACGGCCTGTCGGGCTTTTCCGAAGTGTTCGAAACGTTCAACGGCGGCCCGGGCCAACTCGGAATCCACGGCACCAACTCACCCGAAACGTTGGGCAGTGCTGTGAGCGCTGGTTGCATCCGGCTTCACAACGAAGACGTGAGCCGGCTCACAAGGTTCCTCCCGCTCGGCGTTCCGGTCACCGTCAACGCGTAACGCACACCGATTCAGATCACTGCGCTGTTGTCGGAGCTTGGGTCGTCGCTGCCCTCTGGTAGCCGCAACCACGGGCCCTGTCGCTTGCCAACAAAGATGACAGCGGCGACAGCGAACAAGCCCCCTGCCCATCGCCAACCGCCGCGCCAGTAGAGCGCTGAAAAGTACGGGGTTGCTTCCAGCTCGACGACCAGAGTGTCCA
>CAZHUR010000154.1:0-6447 GCA_964535395.1 uncultured Acidimicrobiales bacterium | reverse complement strand
CGCTAGGCGCGCGCGGAAACGGCTCGGGCTGTCCTCGTTGCCTGGACAGCACCTTCGCCGCATCTCAACGACTGTAATTACAACACTGTAACTATTGGGATGTAAAGCCCAAATCGTTGAAATCCCCGGATTTCTTTGCAACATAAGCAACACTAGCAACATCTTCCGCGTGGTTAACATCAGCCCCGTCGAAAAGGAGTTTCACCGGTGACAACCGACCCACAAGAACAAATTTCAGATCGCAGAGTCATTGCTAGTTGCGACCACATTTCCACCCTCGCTGCGTTCGATCGGTTGGGCGGGTCGGCGGGTTCAGCCGAGCCGATCGCAGTTCAGGGCTTGAACCTGTGCGAACGCACCGAAGCGCTGCTCGGTCGCGAATGGCCAAAGACCACATTTCTTGGATGTGCGATGAGCGTCGCGGCGGAACAACACGTCAACGAAACCGGTGCCACCGTGTTCCCGATCTTCGAGGGACTTCCGTATGAGCCTTACCGAGGATCTCTGTACACCACTACCGAGTTGAAGAACGACGATCTTGACGGACGGATCTATCGTCATCAGTCCACATGGCGAGAGAACCCCCCACCACCGATCCTCGAAGCGCTCGCCCAGCGCATCCACGACCACGCAATAGACGACGCACTCAATTCGTTTCTTGCCGGACACGACAAGGTCGTGGCGATCATGGGCGGCCATGGCCTGCACCGAGACGAGGCAACATATCGCACGGTCGCAGAAACGACCCGTGCCCTGACGCGCTCTGGATACCTCGTCGTGACCGGCGGAGGACCCGGAGCCATGGAGGCTGGCAATCTCGGCGCATGGATGGCAGCGCACCCCGATGCAGCGCTCGACATGGCAATCGATGAGCTAAAGACGGCGGTCGATTTCTCCAGTGCGGACTATCTCGAAGTGAGCGAACGGGTCGTGAAACGCTTCCCAGCTGGCTCGACGAGTCTCGCAATCCCCACCTGGTTCTACGGTCACGAACCAACCAACGACTTCGCGACCGACGTTGCGAAGTACTTCAGCAACAGCATCCGAGAAGACGGCCTCCTCGCAATTGCGACCCATGGCGTCGTGTACACACCAGGTGCGGCAGGCACAGTTCAAGAGGTCTTCATGGACGCCACACAGAACCACTACGCGGTGTTCGATGTGATCTCGCCGATGATCTTCTTGGATTCTGCGTACTGGGCAGACGATCGCCTCGCCGCTCCCCTGTTGCTACGCCAACTCGCAGGCGACAAACCGTACGGCGAGATGATCTCGGTTCTTGACGAACCTGCCGACATCGTCGACTTTATTGAGTCGCACCCGCCGATCTACACCGACGGCTAGGGGACCGGTAGCGGATCGCGCCAGACGTTTACGGACGGTTCAGTTCGTCTGCGATCAGCTCAGCGAGCTCGATTGGCATATCGCCTTGAATACTGTGTCCAGCGCTTTCGAAGTGCTCGACCCGGCCGTGCGGGCGGCGACGTTTGAACTCTTCCTCGTCAGCGTCATCGACGACCGACTGCTCTCGCATGCCTCGAGCGAGCACCATGCTGCCCGGGAAACCCTCGAGCACATCCCAAAGCTCTTCGTAATGGGGGGCGCCTGAGGCGACTTCCCCTGTCTCTTCGGAATCTTTAAAGACACGGTGGCGCGCATGGCGCCATTCCCACGAACCGTCCTCTTGTTGATGTGCGTTGTGCAAGATGCCACGGCGCAGCGATGATTCACTTCGCGTGGGGTTGAATTCCATTGTCCGACGCAACATTTCTTCGAAGTCCGCAAAGCTCTTTGGTCCGTTCACGAACCTGTGAATGTGCTCTGCTTTCTCGCTGTTGACCCCCGGCGTGATGTCGACGAGGATCATCGTCGAGAAGGTGTCCGGTTCGGTTTCGGACATCTTGAGAGCCGTCAGACCGCCGAGGCTCATGCCAACGATCGTCTTGGTGGACGGCGCGAGGGCTTTGATCGCGGCGGCGACGTCTCGTGCATTGCGCGCAAGGTCGACCCCTTGGCCACCCGCTGGAGGGCCAGAGTGTCCATGACCGGGCATATCGATCGCCACTGCGGGAACACCCAACGCCAAGCAGACCGAATCCCACGTGTGAGCGTTCTGCGCTCCCCCGTGAACGAACACAACCTCGGCAGGCTCAGATCCCCAGACCAGCGCTGACATCACCCGGCCGTCCTCGAGGTTCACCGACTCTCGACGAACCTCCGGTGGACCCTCATAAAGAATCCCGTGTTCCTCCGCATTCTCTGCGAAATATCCGAACTCGTCATAGTCGATGCGTTCCATGGTGCGACCCTAGCCGCGCTCCCCACAGGTCCGCACCTGGAGCTGGGTGTGGCGACTCCCCCTAGTCCGATTCACCCGCAATGATCCGTTCGCGGTCGTCAGTTATCTCGTCAACTTCGCGGTTGCCGGCCGCAAAGATTTACACGTGCGTAAACGTCGGCCTTATTCGTCTAGCCCGCTCTTCGAATGTGCTTTCGCTTTTGTTCTACGAAATCTACGAGGACGAAGTCGCCAACGTTTTCGTTGGTTGTGTAGAAGGCTCGGCCGCCGTTCATCTTCGTGATCTGTTCGATGAAGTTTGTGAGATACGAAGTCGCGTCGAGCATGAACACGTTGATGCGGATGTTCTCGCGGGTGAGCGCCTTTACCTCACGCAGCGTCTTGTTGATCGTTTCGTGGGTCGGCGGATAGTTGAACTCGGGCCGACCCATTTCGTTGATGTGGGCTGTTGGCTCGCCATCTGTGACCATGAGGATCTGTTTCGTACCCGATTCGCGGGCGAGCATCTTGCGGGCCAACTGGAAACCGTGCTGCATGTTGGTGCCATAGACGTAGTCCCAAGACAGCGCAGCCAGGTCTTGTGCGGGCACCTCTCGCGCTACCTCGCTGAACGACACGATGCCCAGGTAGTCCTGCGGGTACTGGCCTGAGATCAGCGACTCGAGAGCAAGAGCGACCTTCTTTGCGGGCACGAAGTTGTCGCGCATCGGCATTGACATGGAAAGGTCGAGCATCAAAACCGTCGATGTCTTTGTGGTGCGTTCTGTGCGTTCGACTTCGAAGTCGTCGGGGGTGAGTTGCACCGGCGTGCCGCCGCTCGAGCGGGAGATGGCGTTGCGAATCGTGCGCTCGATATTGAGTGTGAACGGGTCGCCGAACTCGTAGGGCTTGGTTTCGAAGTTTCGCTTGTGTCCAACGCCAGACGTTTCGACGTTGTGACGTCCGAGGCGGTCTGCGGACAGCTTGGTGTAGAGCTCGCCGAGCACGTTCTGGCCGACCTTGCGAAGGGCTCGTGGCGTCAGTTCGAGAGCACCACCCACGTTATTGATCAGGCCGGCTTCTTCGAGCATCTTTGTGAACTGAGCCATCTGTTCCATGGCACGAGCGGTGTCTTCGCCCAGTAGTTCGCCGGCTCGTTCGTAGTCGATCTCGGCGAGTGCTCCGGGGTTTGTTGTGCCTTGGAGCATCTGTTCGATCTGGTCGAGGTCGCCGAGGTTCGACATGAGGTCCATGGCCTGACCGAAGTTCAGGGGGTCGACGCCGCCCGTTTCATAGCTTTGACCCCAGTTCATGTCGGGGAACATTGCTTGGAGGTTCCCTCCGAGCTGGTTCATCTGGAACTGCAGGTCCATGTCCGATAGCAGCTGCTCGGACAGCTGTTGAAGCTGAGCTCGCTGTTCGGGGCTCATCGACGCAAACATCGCTTGAGCCGCAGCCATACGGGCCGCCATGTTCTCGAGCAGCTCGTCGAGTGTTTCCGGGTTCTCCGGGAACAGGTGGCCGTGCTTGTCCATGAAGGATTCAAAGTCGGGTTCGATGCCCTGTTCCCGCTGTTCGATCATCTCGTTGAGGTCGGCCATCATCTCCCGCTGAGCGGCGATGTCCTCGGGAGACAACGCCTGCATTGCGTCACTCATGCCATCGACGGTTTGCTGCATCAACTGACTGCGTAGCTCGTCGAGAAGGTCGTCGAAGTCTTGCTGAGCTTTCTTCGACGTGAAGTCGTAGTTCTGAAGCGCCTCGACCTGGCCGGGGAGGCTGGGCGGCAACATGTCGAGTTGCAGGTTTCGCTCCGCTTCGGCCGCGGCATCCTTTGCGGCTTGATCGGGGTCGTCGCCGCCTGCGGAGTACTCGGCCTGAGCAGCCAGGTTCTCTCGCTCTGCTTCGACAATGTCACGCAGCTTCTCGGCAATCTCGGCAAAGACCCCGCCGACGTCACCTGAGTCGAGCATCTCCTGGCGTCGCTCTCGCAGACGCTCGAGCATCTCTCGAAGCCCCTGAATCCGCTCTCCGTCGTGGTCGAAACCGTTCTGAAGCAGGTTCCGAAGCGCAGCGTTTGGATCGCCGTGGTATGCCAGGTCGTCGGTCATCTGGGCAAAGAGCTCGTCAGCGCTCATCTCATAGTCCGATTGGGTACCGTCCCACGCAGAGTAAGTGAAGCGCTTTTGGCGACGGCGACGACGAAGGACCATGAATCGACTGTACTGCCTTCACTCCGGTCACTCCCCGCCGAACGGCGAGTTGGCGACTTTCTGTCGCAAAACTTGCTACGGACCCCGCATCTGCGAGGCCCGTAGACCAGTGTTCTTTAGAAATGGCAGTAACGCCCTGCGGATAAAATCGGGGCGGAGCCCCTATCCGCAGTAGGCGTTACTGAACAACGAACTCGATGCGTCGAGAAGCTTCCTTGTCCTCTACACCGTCGACGAGGATCGGTTGGGTTTCGCCGAATCCAGTAGCGGTGAATCGGTCGCCGTCAAGGCCCGCATCGACGAGGAACGCAAGCACAGCGTCGGCACGAGCCTGACTGAGTTCGTTGTTGAGTTCGTCGCTGCCATCGGTATCGGTGTGGCCTTCAATCGCTGCGTTGACCGTTGGGTTTGCCTCGAAGAAGTCGACCGCTACACCAAGCGTTGCCTGACCAGCTGCGGTGATCGTTGCCTGGTTGGTGTCGAACTCGATGTTGTCGAGATCGAGCACCTGGTTGAGCGTCGGTGGCTGAAGCACGACGTCGATGATGTGCACGATGCCGTTATCGGCAACAAAGTCTGTGCTCGTCACGACCGAGGTTCCATTGAGGACAACCTGTCCCTCGCTGTCCACCGACACGTTCAGTGGCAGCTGGGTGCGGGTAGTTACGGTCTCGCCATCGAGTGCGACAAGATCCTCGGCGGTGACTGCTTCGTTGAGGAAGTGATACCCAACGAGCGCAGCAGCTGCATTTGGATCTGACGAGAGGGCCACGATGCCTTCTTGACCAAGTTCAGCTAGGGCAGCGTCAGAAGGTGCAAACAGCGTCCTCATTACTGGGTTGCCGTCTGCGTCTTCGAAAGCCTCAAGGTCCTCTTGAAGGCCCAGGGCTTGTCCGACGGTGCTGAACTGGCCAGCTTCGCCAGAGGCGAGCAGGGCGTCCCACATCGTTGTTGGCTCTTCAACCGGAGCTTCGGTCGTGGTCGTTTCCGGAGCTTCTGTGGTCGTGGTAGTCGTTGCCGGAGCTTCTGTGGTCGTGGTCGTCTCGGGCGCAGCTACCTGCTCCTCAACTTCTTCGACTTCTTCGGCCTCTTCAACCTCGGCAACGGTCACTTCTTCGGTGTCGAGATCGAGCGCGGCACCCGCTACTGCAACGCCAGCTGCGACCTGAGTTACTGAGCTCTGAATAGCTGGGCTCGCGACTTCGCCTTCGAGAAAGGTCTCACCATCGACGGTGGAGCATGTGACGTCAGCGAAGTCTTCGGCTTCGAGGTCTTCGCTGTCGTCGAGCGCGTCCAAGATGGCGGCGCACTCAGGGTTTGACTCTTGGAGTTCGGCAGCGTCAACTTCGCCGAGAACAACTTCACCGCCGTCTCCGCCAAATCCGAGGAACGCCCAAAGGGTGCCGCCGAAGAAAAGAAAGAGGAACACCAGCAAACCAAGGCCGATGATTTGGTTGTCGGCTGAGATCGGTGCAGGAGGGATGATCTTGTCATCGTCGTCATCGTCACCACCAAAGCCGCCGCCTCCGCCCGAACCGCCAGAACCGCCCGAACCGCCAGAGCCACGACTTACCTGCGCTGCCCCACCGGCAACTGCGCCGCTCGCAGCTGCGCCAGCGGCCACAGCAGCGCCTTCGTCATCGTTCGAACCAATCGAGCCGGCGACAGCTGCACTCGCCGCCGCACCGCCCGCAACTACTCCACCTGCGGCATCGGTAACACCTGACGCAGCTCCGCCAGCAGCGTCCTTGGCGCCAGAGACAGCGCCGGTCGCAGTATCAGTAACACCTGACGCGGCGCCACTAGCAGCATCCTGAGCACCAGAAACAGCACCACCAGCAGCATCCTTGGCGCCAGAGACAGCGCCGGTCGCAGCATCTGTAACACCTGACGCAGCTCCACCAGCAGCGTCCTTGGCGCCAGAGACAGCGCCGGTCGCAGTATCAGTAACACCTG
>CAZHUR010000153.1:0-6507 GCA_964535395.1 uncultured Acidimicrobiales bacterium | reverse complement strand
CTCTTCAAGAGGGTGCCACTCGAGAAGTTCGCCGGTGGTCTTGCGCAAGCGTTGGCGTCCACGGACCTCGACCAGGTCCTCGTAGAAGAGCAACGCCACGAGGTCGTTGATGCCCCGTGTACCGGCACGCTCCTCTCGATGGCGAATCCGACGGTAGGTGTGCTCCAGACCCTTATACCCGAGAACCACCCCGGTGAATGCAAGACCGACCCACCCCAAGAAAATCGAATCGACTGCCGCTTCCACCGCCAGTCCCTTACCGAGAGGCTTCGATGACGCCGGGGTAGCGGCGAGCACACCACTTCCGTGCTGATTTCGTGCCGCAGCGGTCCACTTCTTCACACTCGCCATCGGGCCACGGTACAGCGCTTAAGAGTCGTGTCGATTGTTCCGTTGAACCTACTGAGGGAGATCTCGACCGCGAGAGCAGAAACGGAGAGCGACATGAGAATGCGAGCAACACTCACGTTTGGCATTCTCTTGACCCTCGCTGCCTGCGGCGGAGCTGTAACCACAGCACCGACCGCCGACGATCTAACCAACGACGCCCCTGAATCACTGGCCGACGCAGAAACCACCACCAGCGAGCCATCAACGACCTCCACTACCGCAGTTACCGCTGCATCGATTCCATCGAGCGATGTCACTGAACTCGCGAACGTCGTCTTCCTCGATGAATCCAACCAACCTCGCCAAGCAAATGAAGATGAGGCGCAACTCTCCACGCTGATCCTCGACGACCTGAATTCGCTCGGATACCGCTGGGATTCGAGCGACGTCGTCGTCGACGTTCCACACGAACAACCCGGCGACGTAACTCTCACCTCGACCTACACCGCAACAGCGTGGACGAGCCTCGCCAGCCACAACTTCCCAGATCGCCGAACCGGAGCGCGCGTGGTCTACAACGTCGCGGTAACCCCACAGGTCACGACCGCGGACGGCGCTGTGCTCGACCCGGCAATCGTGAACGACTGCCTCAACCTGGGCTTTTGTCCTGAAGGAGTTGGCAGAGACACGGTCGCTATCGATCAGGTCGTCACCTTCGATCGCGTCGCCATACTGCCCAACTGTGTTGAATCCACAGACGAAGAGGGCACCGTCACCGTCGGTTGCGAGCCTGGATGAGGGTCGTTGCTCGTCGAGGCTGATGAGGTGAGTCCGTAAAGAACCGTTGCTCATTTGTTCGATGCAGGACAAGCTGTACAAGCTCGTAGTCCAATACGCGCTCGTGAAATGAGAGGACACTGTTGTGAAGGTGACCATTGCCGTCGACCTAGACATCGAACCCGAAGACGTTGAGACGATTGCTTCGCTCGCCAAAACAGACCAGTGGGAACTCACGCTGGCTCATGTCGTAAGCCCTCCACCGGTAGCGTTCGCTCCAGAGTTCGGTGGCTTTCTCCCTCCAGATCCAGTCGACACGCGGCGCGCCGAAACCGCAGTTGAAGAGATCGCCGAGTCCTTCCGGTCTCATGACCTCATCGTCGACACAATGGTCGAGGTTGGCGAACCAATCTATGGGATCATCCGTGCAGCGAATGCTGTGAACGCCTCGATGATCGTCGCCGTAGCGAGGCATCACAATCTTCTACACCGCGCTGTGCTCGGATCGGTCGTGTCCGGTTTGGTCAAATCATCACCCCGGCCGGTACTTGTGCTTCCCGACCGTGAACGGCGTGCCTCTGAGTTGGATTGCGCCGTCGACAGGCTCTTCGAGGTCGCTGATCGGCACGACAAAGACGTAGATCTCACCGAAATGAAAGAGGCACTGGACGCTCACCGAGCCGCTCCAACGTCGGAGGAACATCGCTTTGCTCTACATCGAGCGCTCCAGCGGCTCGAGCAGGATCACCCCGAGCTGGTGATCGCAACAAACAACGTCAGCTTCTACCTGCGCACGGTCGGAATCTGAGCGCATCCATTTCCTGTCACGCGTTGAGGCTCGTGATCGACAGCAACCGAGCTCAGTCTTGCGTCTTGTCGTGGTGCCAGTGATTTTCGAATGGGCGAGAATCGGTGCGGAATGCAATAGCTAGCGCGATGACGGTCAGCGCGAGTCCAACGACGAACGTCGTGCGCCAGCCGTCGATGAATGCGCCGGTCGCGCCGACCGTCTCGGCGAGTTCCCCAAGAGGAATATCGAACCCTTGGGAAGCCATGACGCTCGTGACGATGCCGGTGGCCGCTGCTTGACCGGTCACGCTGCCGACGGTGCGGTCGACGTTGCTGAACGCACCGCCGACCCCCAGCGCATCTTCGGGTATAGCCCCCATCAACACACTGTTTGCAGGAACGTTCCACAGGCCCTGACCAAACCCGTTCCCGAACGAGCCGATCGACACCAATATCAGACTTGAATCTGCGCCGAGGCTGACGAGAAGAACCAATATGCCGATTTGGATGAAGAGGCCGATAACCATCGGCAATCGGGCACCGAGGCGATCATAGACCGGCCCTCCGATCTGAGCTCCGATCAGCATTCCCAACGCAAACAGGCCCATGATCGCTCCGGTGAGCTGAACTGAAGCCTCCTGAACCCCGAGAAGATAGATCGGAATGAGGATGAGGATCGACGACGAGGCCACGAACCCGACGGCACGGACTATGGCCGCCCGCCGAAAGTCTGCGATAGCGAAAAATCGTAGATCGATCATCGGCATCTTCTGTCCGAGTTCGACTCGGACGAAGGCGAAGAGCAGTACGACAACGGCCACTCCACTTGCGATCGTGACAGGCGAGAGGAGTCCGAAATCAAGCGGATCGTTCAAGGCCAGGATAAAGATTGTGATGAATCCCGAAGACAAGATGGCTCCGCGGAAATCGAAGGGGTGATCGATCAGTGATGGTTGCGGTGCTCGCTCGTGAATCCGAGACACGACCCCAAAGGTCACGAGCGTCGGGATAGCGAGGAGGAGAAAGAGCGTCTTCCAGTCGAGTTCCGCGAGGAGAAACCCACCGATGAGTGGCCCTAAACCTGCCCCTAGCGAAACGGCCGCGACCTGTCCGCCAAGTGCGAAGCCGCGTTCCTCAGGTGGAAACGCAGCCACGAGGATTCCGGTGCCGACCGCCCCGATCAACGTGTTGCCGATCGAGGTAATGATGCGAGCCACGATCAGAAACGCGAACGACGTGGACAAGCCGGTCAAAACGAGTCCGATGCCGAACACCACAATTCCAGCGCGCAGTGTGTGGTACTTGCCGACGCGGTCCGACACGTCACCAAGCGGTAGCAAGAACGCGGCGACGATCAAGGAGTCGACGATGACCACCCATCCGACCGTGCGGAGTGGAACATCGAAGTCTTCTGCGATGTCGCGCAATATCAAGAACGACACCATCGAGGCCATCAGAGTGATAAATATCGTCAGACCGACGGCGATGAGGACTGTCCACTTGGAAGGAGCATCGGTCCCGTTGTTCGTCATCTCGGCCAAGTCTAGTTCTCGAGGTGATTAGGACAGAACATGAGATCTGCCTGCACTCATCGAAGCCGCTCTCGGTACCCTTCTTTGCGGCGGAATCTGTAGATCGAAGGTTCGTTAACCGTGAGCGTGGAAACACACCAGTCAATCGAGTACACATCCTCCTCGTCATCTTTGGCCAATGACATCTGGCAGGTGTTCTTCGACGGGCTCCATGAATTGATCGACCATGAAAGGAGCGCACCAGTTCGCGCTCCTCGCGACCCCGCCGAGCTGTCTTTGGAGTTATCTCTCGGTCTAGACGACGACGGCCTCGAACCAGAACAGGTGATCGCCGAGCTCGTACGGGTCGGCAAAGCCACCCCTGCAACATCGACGGACCAGTTCTTCAACCAGTTGTTCGGGGGCCGAATCGAATTGGCGACGATCGCGGAGATGTTCGCCGCGTTCCTCAACACGTCGATGTACACCTACAAGGTCGCCGGTCCCCAGGTATTGATCGAGCAGACCGTCATGGATCAGATGCTCGCGTTCACGGGATTCCACAGCGGCAGCGGGACCTTCACCCCCGGTGGCTCGTTGTCAAACATGTTGGCCATGCTCATCGCCCGCGAAGAGCACTTCCCCGAACGCGAAGACGGGATGGGGCCAACGGTTCGTCCAATCGCGTACACCTCTGAGCTCGCTCACTATTCGGTGCGCAAGAACGCCATGCTCACCGGCGTTGGTCGAAACAACCTCAAAGAAATCGCGGTTACTCCAGACGGAAAGATGGACCCCGCAGCCTTCGCCGCGCAGATCGAACGAGATCTCGCCGCCGGATACAAGCCCTTCTTCGTGAACCTCACGGCCGGGACGACCGTCCTGGGCGCGTACGATCCGCTAAAGGAGTTCACCAAAATCGCGAAGGAACACGACATTTGGGTTCACGTCGATGGCGCGATGGGGGGTTCGATGTTGTTGAGCAAGTTGCATCGAGGTCTGCTCGACGGGGTCGAACACGCTGACAGTTTCACGTGGGACGCACACAAGCTGATGGGCGTACCGCTCACATCGTCGGTGTGTCTCTTCCGTGAACGTGGACTCTTAGAAAAACACTTGGCGGAGGTGGCTGACTACCTCTTTCAAGCCGATACGCCACAGCTCAACCCGGGCGTGACCTCCATGCAGTGCGGGCGGCGCAACGATGTCTTAAAGGTATGGGCCGCGTGGAAGTACCTGGGCAATGACGGCTACGCAGCGCGCATCGACAACCTGATGGACATGGCGAAATACGCAGCCAGCAAGATCGAGGAGATCCCTGGTCTGAACCTCGTCAGACAACCCGAGTCGATCAACGTGGTCTTTACGGTCGACGGTGTGGATGCACCCACCGTCTGTGAACGCTTACACCACAGCGAACGATCTCTAGTGGGCTTTGCGAAGGTCGACGACGAAACGGTAATCCGACTCGCCATTGCCTCTCCCACAACGCCTGAGTTGCTCGATCGGTTCCTGGCTTCGGTTGTCGAGACAGCCGACGAGCTTCGCTCGGTATAACCATCGGTATCTGAGTTCCGCGTTCGGTCTAGATGAATCTCGTCCTGATTGAACCTATTGTGAGCCAGCAAACGAGAGATAGGCAGTTCTAGAGAATGGATACGTATTCGACCTGGCAGAAGTTGTCGGCGGAATTTCTCGGCACAGCGTTTTTGGTCTTCTTGGGGGTTGGGTCTGTTCCGGCCAGCGAGATACTGCTCGGCCGCGGAAGTGGCGAAGCGCTGGTCTTAGCCGAACTGGGATTCATCGCTCTGGCCTTTGGCACCGTTGTCACAGCGACGGTCTACACATTCGGTTACATCTCGGGGAACCACACCAATCCAGCGGTGACCTTTGGTCTCGCGATAACCGGAAAGTTCCCGTGGAAGGACGTACCCGCATACCTCGTTGCTCAAATCGCGGGAGCGATCGCTGGTGGGTTCGCGATCGTTGGCACGCTCGGAATCGAGGCGAGCGACCTCGGACTCGGCGTTGCGTCTTATGGTAATGACACACCGGTGTGGCAAGCGTTCACAGCGGAGTTGCTCGGCACGTTCGTGCTCGTGGCGGTCGTCTTTGGTGTGATCAATCGCAACGCTGAGACTGGCTTTGCCGGTCTCGCGATTGGCGTCACCGTCTTTGCGATCATCATTCCGGTGGCGCCAACAACGGGAGCAGCGATCAACCCGGCCCGCGTCAGTGGGCCGATGTTGGTGCAGCAAATCCTGGGTCGCGATGTCAACTGGGAACAGTGGCCGGTGTACGTCGTGGCGCAGGTGCTCGGTGGAATCATCGCAGCGGTCGTGATGGTATCGATCACCAAAACTGAGGACGGCCACGGCCATCACCATTGGTGGCACCACGAACGAAGCTCAGCGAGCTGAGAACCGTGACTAGCTGAGATCGTTGAGGAAGATCCGAAGCGGACCGTCGAGGTTTCCAATGAGCAGGTCGTTGAAGCCGCTACCGGTCAGGTCGGCGGCCAACGCGCGATAGCCGAAGTTGTAGTTGGTAACCCCCGCTGCTTCCTCGGCTCGAACGAACTTTCCATCGACACCTTGGAGAAACAGTTTTCCCGGCGATCCGAGGCGCCTGCCCAGCTCGAGTGGGTACGAAACGAAGTTCTCCGTCGTGACCAAGTCGAGCCGGCCGTTGTTTGTGAAGTCGGCAAAGATCGAACCCCACGCAAACGCGTAAGTGAGCGTGCCAGTTTCGTGGGTCACATCTTCGAAGAGATAGTCGCCGCGGTTACGGAAGTGTGTAGAGCGAAGGTCACTCCTTTGGTCTCGGCGAAGATCGCCTCGCGCAAGCGGGAGCGGGACGGTTCGTCCCGAGTTGGCGAGGAAGAAGTCGGGGAGGCCATCCCCGTTCGTGTCGCCGACCGCCAACCCCATCCAGAACCCGTACCCTCCGGGTAGGTGCTTCTCGGTGAAGGTCCCGTCGCCATTGTTGCCCCAAAGCCTTGGCCGATCGGTGTTGAGAGCGACCAGCAAGTCCGGATAACCGTTACCGGTGAAGTCGGTGAACGAGGCGTCATAGGTGTTCTGATGAAGCGTCAAGCCCG
>CAZHUR010000152.1:3699-6530 GCA_964535395.1 uncultured Acidimicrobiales bacterium | reverse complement strand
CTTCGAGTAGAGCTCGACGATGAGCTGCTCGCGGACAGGCACGTCGATATGTTCACGCAGTGGCATCTGGTGGACGACCGCTTCGAACTTGTCGCTGCCGTCGTCGATCCAAGCTGGCTTACTGCGATCGAGTACGTCGATGTTCCACTGCAGGGTCACGCCGTTGCGAGCCTTGGCCGAAATAGCGACCTTGTCGCCTTGGCGAACCCGGTAGCTAGGGATATCGACGCGCTTTCCGTTGACTTCGACGTGTCCGTGGTTTACGAACTGGCGAGCCTGTGGGCGAGTTGCGGCCCAACCACAGCGGTAGATGACGTTGTCGAGCCGTAGCTCGAGGAAGCGAAGCATGTTCTCACCAGTAACTCCGGTGCGACGGTTTGCTTCGTCGTAGATGTTGCGGAATTGTCGTTCGTTCAGGCCGTAGGTGAAGCGAGCCTTCTGCTTTTCCTGCAGCTGAACAAGGTACTCAGAGACGTTGCCGCGGCGACGAGTCTGACCGTGGTCACCCGGTGGGTACGGGCGCTTGTCGAGGGCGATGGTCTCGCCCTTAGTGCCCCAGATGTTGGTTCCGAGGCGACGCGATACGCGTGCTTTTGGTCCGGTGTAACGAGACATTTTCAGACCCTCCGACGCTTCGCTGGGCGACAGCCGTTGTGCGGCACAGGCGTGACGTCTTTGATACCGGTTACTTCAATGCCGGTGTTCGTAATCGAACGGATCGCGGTTTCACGACCCGAGCCGGGGCCACGGACAACGACGTCTACACGACGAACTCCGTGCTCCATAGCGCGGCGTGCGGCTTGTTCAGCAGCCATTTGAGCCGCGTAGGGAGTTGACTTACGCGAACCCTTGAAGCCGACGTTTCCTGCCGATGCCCAAGACAGCGCATTTCCGTCCTGGTCGGTGAAGGTGATGATCGTGTTGTTAAACGAACTCTTGATGTGCGCCACGCCATGGGTGACGTTCTTCGACTGCTTGCGCTTCTTGCGTTGGGGAGTCGCCATTATTCCTTCTTCTTTCCAGCAACGGTCTTCTTTGGACCCTTGCGAGTTCGAGCGTTGGTGTGGGTGCGCTGTCCACGAACAGGAAGGCCACGACGGTGACGAAGTCCCTGGTAGGAGCCGATTTCCATCTTGCGCTTGATGTCCTGGCTGGTCTGGCGACGAAGGTCGCCTTCTACCTTGAGGTGCTCTTCGATGTAGGCACGGATTTGTGCGACCTCGGTGTCGGTGAGATCACGAACCCGAGTGGTGGGCTGAATCTCGAGCGACTCGAGAAGTGTTTGGCTGGTGGTGAGACCGATTCCAAAGATGTACGTCAGGCTGATCTGAACCTGCTTGTCACGTGGGATATCGACACCGGAAATACGTGCCATGGGTTAACCCTGCCTCTGCTTATGTCGGGGATTTGTGCAGATGACCATGACTCGACCATGGCGCTTGATGACCCTGCAGTTATCACACATTGGTTTGACGCTTGCTCGAACCTTCACGTTCAGCGTCCTTTCTGATTCTTCGAAGTTGTTCCTCGCTTGAGGCGAGGGATTACGATTTTTGAGTGGTCGTACCGTTAGTCGCTGCCCGGAAGCAGTTACTTGTAGCGGTACGTGATCCGACCTCGTTCGAGGTCGTACGGAGTGAGCTCTACCTGGACGCGATCGCCCGGCAAAATTCGGATGTAGTGCATCCGCATTTTTCCGGAAATATGTGCGAGCACTTTATGACCATTTTCCAGTTCAACCCGGAACATGGCGTTGGGAAGGGGTTCGACAACTGTCCCTTCCATCACGATTGCGTCTTCTTTAGGTTTTGCCAGTGGAACATTCCTCCTACGAGATGACGATCTGCCGCGCGCGGACGCGCGTCAAACCAGCGATTAAACCTATCGGAACCACGGGATTCAGCCAACTGGAGAACGAAACATTCGCGACTGGCAAAAACCAGCGATCGCCTGCTGCCCGTTCCCGGGAGTGACAATCAAGCCGCTTCCGTACGCTAAACCTATGGTTTCATT
Organism: uncultured Acidimicrobiales bacterium; assembly: GCA_964535395.1. Lineage (GTDB taxonomy): Bacteria > Actinomycetota > Acidimicrobiia > Acidimicrobiales > SHLQ01 > SHLQ01. The sequence continues at coordinate 4,517 of CAZHUR010000152.1, read as the reverse complement.
GACTCCAGAGCAGTTTGAGCATGAGGTTGTGGCAGCCCTCGACCTACTACCCCCAGAACTCACTCAGCTCATGGACAACGTGATTGTGGTCACCGAAGACCGTCATTTCGAAGAACCCGACCTTCTTGGCTTGTATGAGGGCGTTCCACTGACCGAGCGCGATGGCTACGGATTGATGGATCTTCCCGATCGAATCTCGATCTTTCGACTGCCACTCATGGAGATGTGCAGCTCGTCCGAAGAACTCGTCGACGAGATTCGTACAACGGTGATTCATGAGATCGCGCACCACTTCGGCATCGACGACGATCAGTTGCACGAAATGGGTTGGGGCTGATTGGGCGTTCGCCAGCGACCTTGGCATGCTAAACACGGGTGATGGACCAAGACGGCACACCTGGCGTTCCGCCGGATAACACCGAGCCCTTTCAACAGCTACCGGGAGGACCGCAAGTTCCTCCCCAGCAGGGATATCAGCAAGCAGGTCAACATCCAGGCGTCCCCGCGCAGCAGCCATACCCGACCTACCCGCCGGGCTATGTTCAGGCGCCGCACTACCCCGAGGAGTCGAACGCCGTGGCGGCGCTCGTGATCAGCATCTTGAGCCTTGCGATGTGCAGCGGACTCATCAGTCCCATCGGTTGGATCATGGCCAACAAGGAACTCGCTGGCATAGCGGAGGGTCGCCGTGACCCGACCAAGCGCGACATGGCCAAGGCTGCTCAGGTCATCAGCATTGTCGGGTCGGTGTTGCTCGGACTCGCCGCCTTGTTCTTCGGCGGCTTTCTACTGCTCGCCGTGCTCGGCGCCTTTGCCGG
>CAZHUR010000152.1:0-3599 GCA_964535395.1 uncultured Acidimicrobiales bacterium | reverse complement strand
CGAAGACGCTCAGCGATTGTCTCTTCGGTGTCATCTTCACGACCTCGCGACATCATTCGAGCGGTGACCTCTTCGAGAGGTACGTCGATGTTGACCGCTGCGGTGAGTTCGACACCCTGGTCGGCGAAGATTGCCTCGAGAGTTTCAGCCTGGCCGGTGGTACGAGGGAAGCCGTCGAGCAACACGCCGTTCTCGGTGATGTCGTCTTGTGCCAACCGTTCAGCAACAATGCCGTTCATGATTTCGTCGCTGACGAGAGCTCCCGACGCCATGATTACTTCAGCCTGCTTACCAAGCTCGGTGCCCGCAGCAACCGCTGCGCGCAACATGTCGCCGGTTGAGACGTGAACGAGGCCGTACTCGCTTACAAGGCGAGCGCACTGAGTGCCTTTGCCCGCTCCTTGACGACCCAAGACAATAATTCTCGGTGCCATATATGTAGTCCTCGTTTTCTACTACTTGGATTTAGCGAGGAATCCCTCGTAGTTACGCATCATAAGCTGGCTGTCGATCTGCTTCATAGTTTCGAGAGCCACACCGACTGCGATGAGGATCGAGATACCAATAAAGCCAAAGCCAGCAGCGCCGAGACCGCCACCGTGACCTGCGTCGAGGTTGAACCCGATTGCGCGCATGATCAAGTTGGGCAGCAACGCAACCGCAGCGATAAACAGAGCGCCTGGGAGGGTGATGCGGGTGAGGATACGAGCGAGGTAGTGCTCGGTCTGAGGACCTGGGCGAATACCCGGGATGAAGCCGCCCTGCTTACGGATCGTGTCGGCCTGCTTAGCCGGATCGAAGGTGATGGCGGTGTAGAAGTATGCAAAGCCGATGATCATGAACCCAAAGACCACCAGGTACAGAACTGCGTTCGGGTCGACCAGGTTGTTGTTCACAAAGTTACGGATTGCGTTGCCCCAACTCGTATCTGGCAACGCAACAGCAATGAGGTTCGGAAGGTACAGAACCGAGCTAGCAAAGATGATTGGGATAACGCCCGACTGGTTGACCTTGAGCGGGATGTAGGTGCTCTGGCCCCCGTACATCTTGCGTCCAACAACGCGCTTGGCGAAGTTGACCGGAATGCGGCGCTGGCCGTTCTCTACGAACACGATGCCGACGAGTGAGATACCCAAGATGATGCTGAAGGCGAGGATCGCAAGTACGCCTTCGTTTGTGTAGAGCGTTGAGAACTGTGCTGGGAACTGGCTTACGATCGAGGCAAAGATGATCAGCGACATGCCATTGCCGATGCCCTTTTGGGTGATGAGCTCGCCCATCCACATAACCAGCGCGGTGCCGGCCGTGAGTGTGAGAACGACGAGGAGCACCGTCCACACGTTGAATTTCGGCAAGAGAACAAAGCCACCGCCGAGGCCGTCTGCACGGTTGAACAAGAACGCAAAGCTGGTCGACTGGATGACCGCGATAGCGATCGTCAGGTAGCGAGTCCACTGGGTGATCTTTCGCTGACCGACCGCACCTTGCTGCTGCCATTGTTCGATTCGAGGAACTACAACACCCAGGACCTGCATGATGATCGATGCGGTGATGTATGGGAGCACGCCCAGCGCAAAGATTGCAAAGGTCGTGAGTCCACCGCCACTGAACAGCTGGACATAGGCCAAGATGCCACCCTGCTGGTCGGAGTTCTCGCGGAGCTGCTGCACTGCGAGAGTGTCGATACCAGGTGCCGGGATGAACGAACCAAGGCGATAAAGCGCCAGTGCGAACAAGGTGAACAGGATCTTGTTTCGAAGATCCGGTACCCGGAACATGTTTGTGATGCGTGAAAACACTGCGTCCCTCTTTCGAGAATCGAGTCGATTGGAACAACGGTACCCGAGCACGACCCCGCTGAGGGGTTCGCGGCGGTTAACAATCCGTAAGGTTTCTGACCCTAATTAAGGCAAAAGACCTAGCGGTTTGTGTGTTGGTTGCCCTTTGCTGGCGGACGTGGTGAGTCGCCCCATGGCTTAGGGAGTACCTCAATCGAGCCACCTGCGGCGGTAATTGCCTCTTCGGCACTCTTTGAGAAGGCATGAGCTTTCACGGTTACAGCACCTGAAAGTTCGCCGCGGCCGAGAATCTTAACGAGCGAGTCCTTGCTGATGAGTCCTTCTGCACGGAGTGTCTCTGGTGAGACCTCCGAGAGTCCAGATTCGGCAATGGTGTCGAGGTTGATGCCCTGGTATTCGACACGGAACGGGTTCGTAAAGCCGCGAAGCTTTGGAACACGCTTGTGTAGTGGCATCTGGCCACCTTCGAAGCCGACGCGGACCTTACCGCGACCACGGCTGTGCTGACCCTTGGTACCGCGGCCTGCGGTCTTGCCGCCCTTGCCACCAATACCGCGACCCTTGCGCTGCTTTGGCTTCGTTGAGCCATCGGCTGGCTTGAGATCATGAATCTTTATAGCCATTACGCCTCCTCGACGTCGACCAGGTGAGGGACCCGGCTGATCATGCCGCGCACCTCTGGGGTGTCGGGCTTGGTGACTGTGCGGCCAATGCGACCAAGACCAAGAGCGCGAATCGTGCCGCGCTGCTTTGGCTTGGACCCAATTGTGGAGCGCACCTGAGTGATGTTGAGATCGGCCATGATTTACGACTCCGTGACAATGCCAGCGACTGCTGGAGACGTGACATCTCGTTCTGATTCTTTGTATGCCTGGAGCAGACCTGCTGGTACGAACTCTTCAGGATCGAGACCACGAAGACGAGCAATCTCGTCAGGGCGCTTCAGATCTTGGAGACCAGCGATGGTTGCACGGGCGACGTTGATGTGGTTCGGAGAGCCGAGCGACTTGCAAAGCACGTCGCCAATGCCCGCTTCTTCGAGGATGGCACGAGCAGCACCACCGGCGATCACACCAGTACCGGGAGCAGCTGGCTTGAGAAGGACGCTGCCTGCGCCCATCTGGCCAAGGACCGGGTGAACGATCGTCGACCCAGCCAGTGGCACGGAGAACAAGTTGCGCTTGGCCTCTTCGGTGCCCTTCTGAATTGCGAGAGGAACCTCTTTTGCCTTGCCGTAGCCAAGTCCTACCTGGCCCTTACCGTCGCCAATAACGACGAGAGCGGTGAAGCTAAAGCGACGACCACCCTTGACGACCTTGGCAACACGGTTGATGTTGATCACGCGGGAGTCGCGAAGACCACCCTCGTTCTCTCGGTCATTGTTGCGTCCACCGCGATCATTGCGGTCGTTGCGGTTGTTGTTTTCGTACGCCACTAGAACTCCAGTCCTGCGTCGCGGGCAGCGTCAGCCAAAGCAGCGACGCGTCCGTGGTAGAGGTTTCCGCCGCGATCGAACACGACGGTGTTAATGCCAGCAGCCTTTGCGCGCTCGGCAACAGTTGCGCCGACCTTGGTCGCTGCTTCGACCGTGTTGCCACGACCGTCCCAGCTACTTTCGACCGTTGAGGCTGACGCTACGGTCGCTCCGGTTACATCGTCGATGACCTGAGCAACTATGTGCTTGTTGGAACGGAACACGGCAAGACGTGGTCGAGCCGCAGTTCCCTGAACCTGCTTGCGGATTCGGTAGTGACGGCGCTCGCGCTGACGGCGTCGTTCGGCTGAAACGTTCTTCGCCAT
>CAZHUR010000151.1:0-6537 GCA_964535395.1 uncultured Acidimicrobiales bacterium | reverse complement strand
TGAGAAAGAACAGAGCTCAGTTCGGCGGGATCGGAGGGGAGATAACCCTCCGAACCAAGCTCCGTTGAAGGGAATCCCAGTTGGGCCATTTCCGACAGAACTCTGTCGACAGGCAACTGCACTCCCCAGCCCGGAACTTCGCAGATACCCCAAGAAATTGGTGCTGTAGCCATTCGCTGCATAAAAGTCATAGTCGAGCACTACCCCCCGTTTCGATGCCTCCAGCCGAGGCACAATTACAGTATCTCTAAAGTCCGGATTGTCATTGTCAGCCTTTTGAAGCGCAGTTTGTAGAGCGCTCTACTTCGTGACGTTCGACACGTTAGATGAGATCGATGGCGTTGGCAACTCAGATCAAACTGATTATTCTCGCAGCCGCACGCGCAGGGCGGCGTGTTCGATGTCACACAGTTGCAACCAGAATGCCGGATCCCCATCCCGAGTAGAGCGCTCTATCTCGATTTACTATGGTACTGAACATGGTGAAACGCGTAACGATGGACGATGTAGCAGAACACGCTGGTGTATCGCGCGCCCTCGTTTCACTCGTTATCCGCAACTCGCCCAGAGTCTCAGACCACAGCCGCAAGAAGGTTCTGGCATCGGCGAGCGAACTGGGTTACCGACCAAATGCATGGGCCCGCAACCTCGCCAGCGGCCAGACAAACACGCTCGGCGTGATGCTGAACGACCTACACAATCCATATTTCAGCGAGCTAGCTCACGGTGTGGCCGATGTTGCCACCGAGAACGGGATGGAAGTTGTGCTGACCTCAGGTTGGCAGCGGGCGTCAGGTGAACAGGCGGCTATCGACACGTTGCTCAACCTTCGAACCGACGGCATCGTGCTCGGTGCTGCACGCTTTGCACCCGAGGTCTTTACCGAGGTGGCCGCACAAACGCCAACGGCCGCCATTTCCTTCTTCGACGAACCGGACTACATGGACACGGTCTGCAACGATGAAGCCTATGGCGCCGGGCTTGTGGTTGAGCACCTCACTTCCCTTGGACACACTCGTATTGCTCACATCGACGCCGGCTCGGCACCGGGAGCTCCGGAACGCCGCGAAGGCTTTGCGCGTGCCATGACCGAGCGCGGTCTGGCCCCCATTGTGTTTGGCGGCGACTTCAATGAGAAGGGCGGGTACGAAGCTTCGGTGGACATCATGAAGCTCAAGGAGCCACCAACTGCCATCTTTGCCGCGAACGACCTCGCAGCGAGCGGCGTCGTTGCTCATCTACGCAACATCGGAGCGAAAGTGCCACACGATGTTTCGGTCGTCGGCTACGACGACACGGTATTGGCCGGCCTAGGCGCAATTTCGATGACGACGGTTGCACAACCAATGAAGCTGTTCGGATACCGCGCGACCGAGCTATTGATCGAGCGCATCAACGGCCGTGATGAAGCCAAGCACGAACTGATCCGCCCAAAGCTCGTCGTCCGTTCTACGACCGGCCCCGTTGCGAGCTAAACGATCTTTCCATGAGCATTTCTTTAGGGAGTACGAATGTTTGAAGTGAACTGCCAGGAGCTAGATAACCAGCTCGAAGACATCATCGACGAACTCCTCACCGGCGCGGGTGCCGTGGTAATTCGCCAAGCGTTCGACCCGGCAGCGGTCGCCAACGCACGCGAGATCATCATGGAGGAATCTGCCGAGGTCGACAAAGAAACCCACTTTCAAGGAGCCAACAAAGACAAGATGCACCTCCAGCGACGAGTGTGGAATCTCCTCGCAAAAGGGAAAGTCTTCGAAGACATGGTCCAGCACCCCGACGTCGTGAAGATCACGTCAGCGTTTCTCGGTAACCAGTTCCACCTCGGATCGATTGCCGCAAACCGGCTGCTTCCTGGAGGGCCAGGCCAAGAGCCACACATCGACTATCCATACTGGGACATGTATGACCGCGAGGGTTTCCCAGCTCGGATCAACTCGAGCTTCCCGATGAACTTGCAAGTGACCATTCCCCTCGATCCTTTCAACGAGCTGTCCGGGGCGAGTGCGTTCTTGCCAGGCACCGCTCGCGACCTTCGCTATCCAGAGGTCGAAGATAGAGAACACTTCTTTGAGAACTGCGAACGGATGAGCGGAGACCCCGGTGACGCAATCCTTTTCAACGGCATGACGTGGCATTGCGCCATGGACAACAACAGCGACCACGACAGGACCGCAGTACTGATCGAGTACTTGCCAAAGTTCATCATCCCCCTCGAAGACCAACTCTCTGGGGTTCCACAAGAGATCGTCGATAGGGCAAGCCCTCTCCTTCAACGCCTGATGGGCGTGGGTCGCCCGTATCCGAAGTTGTTTGACGAAGCCGACGGAACCAACACGATCGGCCGCGACTGACCGTTACTCCTGCGACTCCCACAGTTGCGAGCCTAAATCTTCGGGTAGCTCGCGCTCGACGTCGGCTCGACTCGCCTCTCGGTGGCGTGCCTCGTCCTTCTTGCGCTTGCGTTCGAACCACAGGCCGCCAAATAACACGGCTATCGACGACACGACGGCGGCGATCAGCAGTGACCGCTGTTGCTCGCTGCCGGTGATCACTTCGGGCCCGGTCGACTCGAGTTCGCTGATCTCGGGGCTCAGTGGTTCGACCACACCATCATCGTCGCCGGTCGCTGCTCCGGACGATGATCCGACATCGCTAACGAACACGCCTTGGCCAAACACCGATGGATCTTCAAACGACGTGTCATCGACGTCGCGGGCAGACCAGATCAGCTTGATGTCGCGATCCGAACCCGATGAGCCGTTGAGGTGGATTTGGATCCCGACGCGGTCGCCAACCATCGGGGACGCAAACTCAGATATATCGACTGCGACCTCGGTTCCCCAGCCGTCTTCGGTCGTGAAGACGACACCGGTTACCGGGAACTGGTCGAAGTTGGTGCCGTTCACGGTTGCGGTAACGGGGGCGTCATCGCCGAGCTCCACGGGTGTGATGCGCATTTGAGATATGCCCGGTCCGTACTCGGTGGCGGTGAGGTCGCCAGACACGTTGAGGTAGAACTCGATCGAGTCGTCGTTCCAATATCGATCTGGATTATCGCCGACCGAAATCGCGTCGTCGGTGACGGTGGCGGCGAGGTAGACGGTGGTCGAGTCCGATGCCACTTGCCAGCGCAGTCGACCGCGGGTGCCGGGGTCGTCAGAGGGCTCTGGACCATCGACGGTGACGGTTAGCGGCAGGTCGGCCCATTCGCTGAGATCTCCGTCGGGACTGATCTCGCCCTCTTCGACGACCGGTACCGAGGCACTCACCCCAGCCTCTTGAGAAAGAACAGTGCCGGGCAAAGTCGCCACTGTGAGGATCGAAATCAACGCTGCTCCGCACAGGCGCGCAAAGCGGCGCTTGTGCTTTCGATGGTTGATCTTGATCATCCTCATGAACGGTACCGGTAGATGAGCGTCGAATCCCAGCGGGCGTGGCCCAATCGCGTGGGGACTAGACCCGACGGCCCGGACGTCGCTTCTGATCTCGCCACAGTACAAAGAACATGACTCCGAACATTCCAATGCCCAATCCCACCACGGCGAGCAGCCCACCCGAGAGCGCCTGGTCTGGAGAAGCAACGGACACGCGAATTGAACCCTCGTTGAGGCGGCCATCGGACGACTCGACGGCGTAGGACACTTCGTAATTGCCAGAGGTGAGTTGTCCCTCGAGCGTAGCTGTAAGGAGTGTACGGTCGACCACTACTGCGGCGACGGGAATTTCAGTTCCGTCCAGGCGAAGCACCCGCACCGCCGCACCCTCAGGTACAAGAAGCAGATCAAACTCAAACGTGACCTCCTCCAGATTGGAGAGGTTGGCCCCATCTTCAGGAGAGGAAGAAAGCAACCGAGCCTGTGCCCCCACCGACTCGGGAACCAAAAGGAACAGAAGAAAGATGGTGACGGCAATGTAGTAAAGCACTGGTAGCCCGCCGTAAATCTCCTCCGAAGGAGGAGTTTTACGGAGGTGGACGGGAATCGAACCCGCCATACGGGGATCGCCCGTATCACCTGCTTTGAAGGCAGGGGAGCCCACCAGGTACTCGGACACCTCCATGAACTGTTTACTCTACCTGATCATTCTCCGGCGAATCCCACGGGACGCCGCGCGGAGGAAGGTCTCCGGGACCGGGGTCTTGCTGGTTGCGAACGATGTACCAAACCACTGCACCACCAACGACGGCGAACGTTACGAAGATCGCCAGAGCATAGAGAGCAGCCATATCTCCAGGGTAGGGCGGTCGGGCATCCGGCTCCACGTCCAAGCAGCCAAAGAGCCGGGCACCAAAGGAGTTTCCTTCGATACCCGGCTCATCTACAGACTGCTCTCAGGCGCTAGCCCACAAGAACGAGCAAATCCTCAATGCTGACGTCCCCTTGAAGAAGCTGAGCAAAGTTTGGAGGAAGAACGAACTCGGCTCGACCGTCTTCGAGTTCGAGCGCTTCAGAAATCTGTTCGTTGAGTGCGTCCTCAAGTTCCAGACTGAAGTTCGTTGCTCCGGCTTCAGCCCCCTGCTGCACCAATGGGTCTACGAGCAGGCTGTCTATGAGATCGGCCGTCGGGCCGAAATCCAGCCCAGTTGCAGCAACTGGGATAAGGACATCGAGCGCAGCCTCACCTACGGCATCACTCACGCTGTCGCCGGAGAACGCAGCACTGATTCCATCGAACAATGTGTTGTTTAAGCTCAAGAAAAAGCCAGCGCTCTGAACGATCGGGTTCGTGCCGCTCACATCGAGGTCAAGGTCGAGTTCCGGGAGGCCCAGGGCGGCTCGTGCCTGCGGTTCGATACTGACGATCAGCTCGCCGTTCGGGCCAGGCCGGGTGTCGAAACCGAGATCGAAGGCCACAAACACATCCGCTGTTCCTCGTGTATCCGCTCGGGCGCTAAAGCTGTCGCTTGAATGGGTAGGACAGCTCGACGAGAACGGAATGTTGATTCCGAGGGTCGTCTTCAGATCTGCCTGGTAGCGAAGTTCGAACGGCACCTCGAGGCGTAACGCCACCGGATCCTCAAGCAAGTTGTCGGTGGTGAGATCCACGCTGGCGCTGTTAAGGATTCGTGCGCTCGCTGTCTGGTGCCGAATCTCGGTGCGGTTCGAACAGCTCGATTCGCTGATTCTGATGTTCTCTGGATCCTCCCAAGAGAACAGCAGACCATCGGTGTCCAAAGACAGGCGTCCGGCATCGAGCTCACCATTGATGTGGTCGAGGATCAGCGAGCAGACGCGAGCCTCGGTGCCACTGACACCCTCGCAGTCGACATTGGTGGCCGAGATCGGAACAATGCAGTTGAACCCATCTTCCCATCCCCAACCATCACCGTCTGAATCCGCAAGCGGAGTTCGACAAACCGGCGCTTCGGTGAGGTTGCTCTCGGCCGGTCGTGCGCCACCGAGACGCATGGAGTCTGGGCCCTGGCCGTTGTTGAAGCAGGTGTGGTTGTTCCCCGTGGCGCTCCACACGAGTCGGATGCAGCCACCGATTGCTTCTTGGCCTAGGGCGTTCGGGTGAAGGCTCTCGCCCGATGCTGTTTGCCCGGAGAGTCGAATCCCGGTCACCCACTCAAGGTCGGCGGCGACTGCAGTCTGGTTTCGGCTCGTCGCTGTCGGTGAGCAGAGTTCATTGCCACCGAACGCATCGGCGAGAGACAGAAACTCAATTCCCTGGTTGGACGCAATTTGCTCGAGCGTGGAATCGATGAGCGGTACGAAACGGTCGTTGATGTAGGCCATATCGTCCGCGTCGAAAGCACAGCCATGAATAAGCCGTTGCGGCCCGTCATAGAAGGTTTCCGACGGCAGCGGCGATGGGTACGACTGCAACACGATTCGGGCGTCGGACTGACCGGCGTTGTCGAGCACGGTCTGAATCTCTTCCACCGTACGTTCAACCCTCGGAGCCACGGTGTTGGCCAGTCGCGGTTCGTAAGTGTTGCGAGCAACATCTTCACAGGTGAAACTTGCTGCGAAACGAATCGCGCACCTGGTCGCGAGGTCGGCGAAGCCCAAGTCGTTTCCGCCGATCGAGACAACAACCATTTCGACATCGTGTGAAGAGGCGATATCGCGCAGTTGGTGAATCTGGAGTGGCTCGCCGAAACGGCCCGTCCGATTCTCCGAAACTTGACCGATATCGGAGGTCGTCGCGCCTGAACATGCAATGTTGAACGCGGTCACTCCGGGAATCTCCGCACTGTTGATCGGGGCGACGTCACTGCGTCGGCACTGATTTGAGGCGGTGTCGGTTCCGGGCTCGTAAGCGTTGCTACGACGTTGAGCCGAGTTGTTCCCGATGAGATGACCGGATTCTCCGGAGATATACGAGTCGCCCATCGAGACGACTGCGCGCTCAGCATTGGTTGGCGTCGCTGGCGTTGGTGTCGCTGGCGCCGGTGTCGGCGTTGAGGACCCGGTCGACTGACCAGGACCCGAACACTGCCACCCACCCGCAGCTACCCAATCACAACGAAACTGACTGGTCTCCTCAAAATCCCGACCACAATCACTCCGATAATTCGCCTTCGCCTCA
>CAZHUR010000150.1:0-6566 GCA_964535395.1 uncultured Acidimicrobiales bacterium | reverse complement strand
GTCAAAGAGGTCGTAGAGAAGGTTGCGTTCGCCAGACTCCAAATCGATCCAATAAATGTGACCTCCGGTCGGTTCCTCAGAAGTCAGGTCGACCGTGATCAGCGCATCGCTAGCACCTTCCATGACAACGAGGGCGCCGTCGCGGTTCCGTTGATCGAGAACTGTGCTCTCCGCAAACGAAACGTCGTAGCTGACCGTGTTGTCGACCCAACCAGCGATTACGAAGGTGCCGCTTGGGCTAATCCGAACAGAGTCGAAATTGCCAAAATCCTCAGTGGGCGCATCGGCGCTACCCAAGATCTGGTCGAGGGAAAGGTCATAGGAGATGAATCCGAGCAGGTCACTGCCCTCATTGAGAACAGCCCAAGCGTAGATGGTGCCCAACGCAGGATCTTGGCCGACCCCACTCGACAAAAACACCGCCGTCGGGAAGCGTTCGATCACGCGAGTGGCGAGGTCGGCGACGACCTCAGTCGAGCCATCCAGGCTGGTCTCGAGTAGCGCAAGACCAGTCTCAGCCTGGGGGTCAGGGAAGTGACGGAGCACGCTCGGATTGGTTGGGTGCCAATGTGGTTCGGAACGACGGTCGACAGTGGAGAGCTCGGTCGATTCAAGAGATGTTCTGTCGACTGCGTGCCAGTCAGCCTCGTTGCGAAGGATGAGCAGCGCCGTGGAGTCCGCGTTCTCGGGACTCGCAAACGACGAGGCAATGCGGGCTTCTGCTGGGCCAGCTTCGCTCACCCGCCGCACGTTTGCGCCATAGGCCGGATCTGGGACCGACTCACCAAGGCTCAACCGTTCACGACCATCGACTGGAGGGGTCGTGTCGAATCCGGTGATCAGATCGATCGCCTCGGCATCGGGAACCTCGACCACCTCATCTGGTGCCTCTCCGGGGTCAGGGTCAGGCTCGACGGTTCCGTCGTCCACAATTTCTGCAGTATCGATGCTCGTGGTTTCGCCGAAGGCATCAGCGAGCCAGGGCAAACCAAAGAACGCCGCCACGGCGAGAACTGCGACAACAACAAGTGCTCGCGCTCGATCGTTGCGAGGCTGAAACTCTGGGATGTCGATGTCGTCGAGCTGGTTTCTGAGATCGCCGGAAGCCGAACCGAACAAGTTGTCGAGCTCATCGAATTCGTTGTTCATGAGCCTGCTCCCTCCTGGAACATTGCGAGGTCTTTCGACAATGTCGCACGACCTCGCTTCAAGTGTGTCTTCACCGTTTCAGTGCCGCAGTCCAGCACCTGGGCGATCTGGGAGAGCGAAAGGTCGTCCCAGTAGTAGAGCGCTATTGCCTGGGCTTGACGCGGCGGTAGCGCCCGCACCTTCTCCCACACCTCACCGTTTCGCTCTTCGGGTTCGATCTCTTCGGTGCGAAAGGCTCGCAAACGGGTGAGGGTCTTGGTTTCGGTTCGAAGCTTACGAAACCGCGAGGTCGAGCGGTTGACCATGACCCGGCGAACCCAGGCACCGGGATTGTCGTATCCGCTGATCGACTTCCACTTCTTGTGCGCGGTCGCCAAAGCGTCTTGGGCCAGATCTTCGGCAGCGAACTGGCTACCGGTCAACACATAGGCGAGGCCTACAAGCGCGCGGTAGTCACGCTTGTAATACTGCTCGAACGTCTCCACGGCGGCGAGCTCAATTTCGATGAAGGCATCACCAGCGCCGGAGTTCGAGTTCATAAGAAGTGTCACAAGTGTTACACGCCGGTGTTCGTGGTTCGGGGGGACAGGCGCACTGATATTTTCTACGATGGCCAAACACGCGCTTTGGGGAACGCCCCACACAGCCGAGGGGTTAGCAACGTCATGAGCAAAACCGAAGGCGCATTCGAGCGCGATGCCAGCTACATCACAGACCGGATCGTCGACGACCCGGCATCACAATGGCCGGTAGAACCGGGCCGATACCGACTGGTTGCCGCAGCGGCGTGTCCGTGGGCAAACCGTACAACGATCGTCCGACGCCTCCTCGGCCTCGAAGACGCCATCTCGCTCGGCTTTGCAGGACCGACCCACGACTGGCGTAGCTGGCAGTTCGACCTGGACGAGGGACACCTCGATCCGGTTCTGCAGATCGAGCGCCTCCGCGATGCCTATCTCGAGCGCGACCCGCAATACCCGAAAGGCATCACCGTTCCGGCGGTAGTCGACGTGCCGTCAGGCCAGGTCGCCACGAACGACTTTCCGCAGATCACCGTCGACTTTTCCACCGAGTGGACCACGTACCATCGAGATGGAGCGCCCGATTTATACCCCGATCATCTCCGAGACCAGATCGACGAGATCTCAGAAGGCATCTATCACGACGTCAACAACGGTGTCTACCGAACCGGCTTCGCGAGCAGTCAAGGCGCCTATGAAGATGCGTACCTTACCTTGTTCCGCAGGCTCGACGAACTGGAAGAGCATCTGTCAACGCGCCGATACCTCGTTGGCGAACACATCACTGAGGCCGACGTGCGCCTGTTCACCACACTCGTCCGATTCGACGCCGTGTACCACGGCCACTTCAAGTGCAACCGCAACAAGATCAGTGAGATGCCTGCCTTGTGGGGTTATCTCCGAGACCTCTTCCAGACGCCGGGCTTTGGTGACACTGTCGAGTTCGATCAAGTCAAGGAGCACTACTACCACGTCCACGAGAGCATTAACCCGACTCAGATCACACCCGTTGGACCAGATTTGCGCGGCCTGCTCACCGCTCACGGACGCGAGGCGCTCGGAGGCTCGCCCTTCGGTGAGGGCACTCCGCCGGGCCCTCCACGGCCCGAAGAGTCGTTCGGCCAGGTCTCAGACGGAATGACCGTGCCAAACCTCACCACACTCAAGCGGTAGAAACTGGCGGAAAAAAGGAAGAAGAGCCGGAGGCGGGTTCCGGCTCTTCTTACAAGTTGCACTATGCCACACATCCTCGGGACATGCGAGGGCACTTTTCGAAATTGTTTCCCCAATCCCCCTGTTCCAGGGGTTTTGGAAATTCAGATCGACCAAATTTGGTCGTTAGTCCTGCGATTCCTCATCCTCTAAACGGTCAGAAGGCTCTTCTTTGGACTCTTCGAACGTTAGCGATGCCGAGTTGATGCAGTAGCGGGTGTCGGTTCCGCCTTGACCTTCCGGGAAGACGTGGCCAAGGTGAGCACCGCAGTCGGCGCACACCGATTCTGTGCGTGGGATGCCGAACCCCCAGTCGGTCTGTTTGCCAACAGCTTCATCAGAGATCGGCGCCTTAAACGCAGGCCAGGCACCGTTCGGGTCGAACTTCGTGTCGCTCGAAAATAGTGCTGCGTTGCACACTCGGCAGCGGTAGGTGCCGGTCTCTTCGACCTCGCGCAGCGAACCGGAGTAGGGAGCTTCAGTCTCTCCGCCTTGGGTAACGCGGTACTGGGCTTCTGTAAGTCGTTCGCGCAGTTCCTCCTCGGAGTACTTGGTCGTTCGAGGTTGCTTTCGCTTTCCTTTGGATCCAAAGCGTGCCATACCTAACAAACCACCACATTGGTGCCCGTTGTTCCAATCTGGAGCGGTTAGCTTTCGCTAGATACATTTCGGCAAAGTCGCTCGTTGGCGGACTACGATGAACCCCATGCTGAACACGATTAAAAAATGGTGGAAGTACCTCACCGCGAAGGCTGACTCGGAGTTCGAGAAGAACGCGGATCCCAAGATCCAGCTCGAACAAGCCATACGCGAAAGCAAGGAGCAACACCAGCGCCTGAAGGAACAGGCCGCGAACGTTATTGCCCACCAGAAGCAGACCGAGATGCGCCTCGACAAAGCAATGGTCGAGATGGAAAAGCTCACGAGCAATGCTCGACAGGCCGTGATGATGGCCGACGAAGCAATGCAACGGAGCGACGAGACCAAGGCGGTCGAGTACACCAGCGCTGCCGAAGCATTCGCCCAGCGCCTGATCGCTGTTGAGACAGAGGTTGAAGACCTCAAGGCCCTTCACCTTCAGGCCACCCAGTCGGCGAACGAAGCAAAGACCGCAGTTCAGCAGAACTCCGACCGTCTCCAGACCAAGCTCGCCGAGCGCCAGAAGCTTCTGAGCCAGCTCGACCAGGCCAAGATGAAAGAGCAGATGAACGAGGCTATGGACTCGCTCACCGAACAGGTTGGAGGCGACACTCCTTCGCTCGACCAGGTACGTGACAAGATCGAGTCTCGCCTCGCAAAGGCTCAGGCATCGTCAGACCTCAGCGCATCTTCGACCGAGGGGCGCATGGCAGAGATCGAAGCAGCTGCTGCTGGCACTCAGGCCAAAGCTCGCCTTGAGAAGCTGAAGAGCGAACTCGGTGTTGGTTCTGCCGAGACTGCCGCTCCGACAGCTACTGCAGAAACGCCCGATGAGGGCGGCACAACGGCAACGGGCTAACTCGTGACCCCCGAACAAATCAGGGCACTGCGCGAGTCGGCCGTCAACATCATCGCGTACGAAAATCAGCTCGAAGCCCAGCGCACGAAGCTGTACAACGAACTTGAGCGAGCGAACACCAACGCACGCCAGGCCGTGATGATGGCAGCCGAGGCCGAACGTGAAGGCGACGCTGCAAAAGCGGCTCAGTTCAACGACTCTGCCGAGCTCATTGCTCAGGAGATCGTTCGTATCGACACTCAGATCGCTGCGATCGATGTCGAATTGATCGAGGCAAAGCAGGCTTCGGACGAGGCAAAGTCGATCGCATCGACATCTGCTCTGGAGATCACTCAGATGAAGTCGAAGGGTGCTGCTCTTCGTGCCGATTTTGAGCGAGCCAAGATGGCGGAGATGACAGCCGAAGCTGCTGGCTCGCCTTCCTTCGATTCGGTGAAGGGAAAGATCACCGATCGTTCTGCCAAGGCTGAGGCACGCGCTGAACTCGCAGAGGTCGAAGCTGGCAACGACATCGCAGGCGCTACCGCCATGGTCGAGAGCGCTGCAGCCGAGAACGCTGCTGCCGCCAAGCTCGCCGAGATCCGTGGCCAGATGGGCCTGATGAGTGATGAACCACAGGACGCCGCTCCAGAAGACAACCCTGAGAGCAGCTAGGCCTTAAGGCCCTGCCTCTCAACGATTGGCTGTTCCACACTTGAGATGTGGTTCTCTTTCGGCGCGTGGTTCTTGGCGCACTACTGCTCGCAACTGCACTGTTCTTGAACAGCTCCACCAGCGCGCTCGCTCAGACGAGTGGCAATGTCGAGATCACCGGCGGCGAGGGCGTCGTTTCGGTCGTGTCGGCACCCGATGGCATCTCAACGAGCCATGGCGCACCAGCGACTGGTGGCCGAGCACCACAAGCGAGCGACTGGCCCTACACTTGCACGTTCTACGTTGGCGCCACCCTTGAGTCGTTGCCCGACTCGACGACGACTCCACGGCCGGGTAGCTACTACAACCTCGTGTGCAACCCAACTCCCGGGTCGACCGCCATGCAGATTCTCAATCCCGTCTACCAGTACAACCCTGGCGAACCCCTCGACGATAGCGCGCCGCCCGACCTCGTCACGGCCCTGGAGGTGCGTGAAGCGGCTCAGAACATCGTGAACCCTGCTGACCTCGCGATCGGGGTGAGTCCCGATGCACAACAGATCACCGGCATCGAAACATGGTTCTGGCCCGTGGGCGACCTGAGCCCTCAGGCTGTGTCGGCGACCGCTGGTCCGTTGACGGTCACAATCGAAGCTCAGTACGTAGAGACGGAGTTCGTGATCACCGACAGCAACGCAGAAACGGTCACGTGCACAGAATTCGTTCCGTGGACACCAGGCGCCACTGAGAGCCCGTGTACCACCACGTTCTTTGAACAGAACCCGGCTCAAAGAATCGAAGCCCACAGCACGTGGCGCCTCGTGTGGTGGGATAACGCATCGCAGACCACGCCGGTCGAACTCGGTTTCATCACCGAAACCCAAATCGACGTCGTTGAGGTAGTCGACCTAGAGGCCGTGATCAGTCGGAACTAAGCAATGATCACGAGGTCGTCGACGTGGATCATGAGCGACACCGAGCCGTTGGTGAACTCTGACGAGCTTGCCCGGACAAGGCCTTTGGCAAACACTGTTCCATAGGGTCCCGCAACGTCTACAGCATCGCCTCGCTCGAAGGACCCTTCGGCCGAGGTGATCCCTACGGAGAGCAGCGACTTGCCTCCACTAGACAATGCGTTTAACGCACCGGCATCGACGTGCAGGGTTCCCTGAGATGGCATGGCAAAACCAATCCAGAGTTTTCGAGCGCTGAGCACCTCGGAGCGAGGTTGCACAACCGTTCCCACCCCCGAACCTTCCTTGATTGCATCGATTATGACGTCAGCTCGTTCGGCGTTGGCAATCACGGTTCGTACACCGGACCACGCAGCGATCTTTGCCGCAGTTATCTTCGAGGCCATACCGCCGGATCCACGCGCGGAACCAGCACCACCAGCGCGCGCTTCGAGTTGTTGGTCAAAGTCGATGATCTCGTCGATGAGTGATGCCGCGGGGTCGAGCCGGGGATCGGCGGTGAGCACCCCATCGGTGTCGGTGAGGAGGATGAGTGTGTCTGCTTCGACCAGTGTTGCTACGAGAGCACCGATGCTGTCG
>CAZHUR010000149.1:0-6584 GCA_964535395.1 uncultured Acidimicrobiales bacterium | reverse complement strand
AGAGCATGGTAGGAACCACTTTGAGCGTTCGACCTGTAGTAGAACGGGCATTGTATGCAGCAACGCCTTCACGGACTCATTTGTCATCCCGACGTCACTCGATTTGAGATCGAAGATGCCCTCGTTCGACAGGCGGCGTCTGAGTTGGTGTCCAAAGAGACCTCAATTCTCGAGATCGATATCGACCTTGGCTTGTTTCGGCTAGAGCAAAGCTCGGGCGACCCGTTGGGCAACATCAACTCGTTGTTTCTCGTAACCGCAGACGACTCGACCGATGCCGACGCCGAGCCACTCGCCGAACTCATCGCCGAGGCAGCGGTCGTTTCCACATCCTGGCCTGTGGAAGTGGAGAACATTTCAGAGCTTGAAAAGGCGTGGATCGGCACGGCCACACCCGGTCCGAAGATCACCGTCGCGTTCGATTCGAGCGCCGCCGATTCTTCTAGCTATCGAGACAACATCGTCCAAACGGTCCGATCTGTAGTTGCAAAGCTCGATGACGTTGGGGCGCGAAGCATGTTCCTCGACACCGACCAAGACGCTCCGTTCTCGACAGCGGTCTCGTTTTGGTTCCCCACGCCAAGCGCAGCACAAGACGCTCTCGATGGCGATGCACTCAAGTCTCTGACCGAGGCGGGCAACATCAGCAGCGATTCGCTCGGGATCTACCAGGGAACTGAGCATCGAGTGTTCCCGAACCCCAACATCTGGTCGACGACCACGGGTCTGAAAGCTCCCGAGAGCGACTAGAAGTGGCATCTGAAATCGCCGTAGTCGGTTCGGCCAACCTCGATATCGTCGTGCCGGTACCGCACCATCCTCAGACTGGCGAGACCGTGCTCGGGGGTGATCACCTGCAGATACCTGGCGGCAAGGGAGCAAATCAAGCAGTCGCCGCTGCTCGCTTAGGCGCACCGGTTTCGTTCGTCGGGATGGTGGGTAACGACGATGCCGGCCACGCGTTACGAGAGTCGCTGGTCGCGTCAGGGGTCGACGTTTCCGGGCTCGGCGTTGCGAACAATTCGCCGAGCGGCATTGCACTGATCACGATCGACGCCGACGGAGACAACGCTATTACGGTCAGCCCCGGTGCCAATGCGTTGGTTACTCCGGAGGTGATCGACGCTCATCGCCACGTCCTCGACACGCCGGTAGTCCAACTGCAGCTCGAGGTACCGCTCGAGACCGTCACCTATGTCGCCGAACATGCGGCCGGTATCGTCGTGCTCGATCCAGCGCCCGCTCCAGCCCAAGGGTTGCCTCGCGAACTTCTCGATGCGACTACCGTGCTCGTTCCGAATGAGAGCGAGCTCGCGCTTCTGTCTTCGACCAAAATCGACCCTACCAATGTCGGAGAAGTTGTTGCCGCTGCGCGGTCGCTGTCGATCGATTCGGTAGTCGTGACGCTGGGGGCTAACGGGGCGGTCGTTGTTGCCGACGGGGTCACCGAACATGTCCCTGCCCCCGTTATCACCCCCGTCGACACTACCGCCGCTGGCGATGCATTTCGTAGTGCTCTATCGGTCGCCCTCGCGGCAGGCCGCCCGATGATCGATGCCGTCGAGTTTGCCGTCAGAGTCGGGGCCGCGACCGCCCTTACCTTTGGCGCCCAACCGTCGCTCCCAACCCGGACAGAAGTAGACGAGAGATTGTCGTGACCGTAACCGAACATACGCCGAGAGGGTTTCTCCTCGACTGCGACCCTGGGATCGACGATGCCTTCGCAATCTTTTGTGCGCTCGAGTACGGAACCGTCGACGTCATCACGACCGTGAGCGGAAACGTCTCGATCGAGAACACGACAAGAAACACGCTGCACCTGCTCGAGCGAGCTGGCATCAGTATCCCCGTTCACGCCGGCGCCGATCGTCCACTGGTGATCGAGCCGAGTTGGGCCGACCACATCCACGGTTCGTCCGGACTGGGTGACTTCGAGCCGCCAGAACCCTCTGCCAGCCCGGCCTCGTCGCACGCCGTGGACGCGATTCTCGAATACTGTGCGAGCGGAGATGCGACGATCGTCGCCATTGGACCGCTCACAAACATTGCTCACGCCATTGCTAAAGACCCGCTACTCGTTGGACGGATCGATCATCTGTATTGGATGGGCGGCGGCACGAGTTTTGGGAATGTCACCGAGGTCGCGGAGTTCAATGCGTGGTGCGACCCACACGCTGCGGCGGCCGTGTTGGAGTCTGGTCTGGCGCTGACGATGTTTGATCTTGACCTGACCCACACGGTGCGCATGGACACCCCCGAGATCGAGACGCTTCAGGCCGCGGGCACTGAAACCTCTCGGTTTTTCGCCGACGCGCTCGACTTCTACAAGCAAAACAGCATCACTCCGGCCGATGGCAAAGCCATGCACGACCCGTGTGCGATTCTCGGATTCCTGCGTCCCGACCTCTTCGAGTTCGCGCAATCGCATATTATGTGTCGGACCGATGGTGCGGATCGAGGTCGTACGATCGTTGATCGTTCCGCCACGGCCCACCCTCACCGCGTCGCAGTCAAAGCAAACGCGGACCAAGTAATCGAACTCATACTCAACGCAACTACGAAACCGGAGGCAACTTCATGAGCGAGTGGTTTAACACTTTCGGACCCGTCGAGTGGTTCGGTGCCCAGTTTGAAGACCCAACCGCAGCATCGATCTTCCGACTGGTTTTGATCTCATGGGGCGTTGCAGCCGCAGCGTTCATTGGACTCGACCGGCTGGGAGCAGTTCTGCTGGGGCGTTCCCGACCATTGGTTCAGGCTCCACCTGAACGCGCTCGCGCGTGGCGATGGGGTCGCAAAGAGATCCCATCTAACTACTCGATGCTTCCCGCTGGCACCACCGTTGAAACCCTTCCGTCGCTGACCGCTGGTCCGGCTCTCAGCCGACCATCCCCTGTCGCTGCTGGAATGCTCGCAGAGACAATTCGAGTACCAGACCCAGCGGGGCCGCTCGATGACGCAGACTTCTGGCGGCTCTTCGACGAGGAAAGTGCACCTCTTTTTGGGTTCGAGAACGGCCTGCGCCTTCGCGAAGGCAAGGCCCCTGAGCGCTTCAATCCCGTCACTCGCGAAGTCGAGTCGCTGGAGCGCTACCGCGAGGACGGGATCTTGCTGTGGAACTGGTCGCCAACCTCAACAACCATCGTCGAGGGCGATCTGTGAACCCATCGAGGACGCTCGCCGATCGGTTTCGCACCCAGCGCACCGATCGGATTCTGGTCGACGGTATAGAGGTGCTTTCCCTCGTAGAGGTCGATGTGCCAAAGGATTCGGTACTCGAGGTCATCGTCGAAGACAGCCGTCCCGATATCGAGCAGTCCTTGCGCATTCGAAGCAAGTCCGACGATGTTGCGATCGTCGGGTCGAATCTGGCAGCGGCGGAGAGCATGCTCGTACTGACAGAGACCTTCCCAGTCTTTGAGGTCGAATTCGCTGATCCCGACAGCGAAGGCGGAACTATTCAGATCTGGAACTCGTGGATCCTCGGCGATGGCGAGCATTCCTGGGTCGGCAATAGCGGCATCGTGAAAGAGCACATCGAAATTCCCGAGGGCGCAAGCGAGAGGTTGCGCCTGTGGTGCAGTGACGGCCTTGGCGACCCCGACTTTGATGACCTCGTACTGCTGCTCACGGTGGGCCCGAAAGCTGCCTAGTCCGGTTGCTCGGCATTTGGGGCGTAGGTCGTTCGAACCTATCTACAGAGCGTTCACCGAGTATTCACTAAATCATTGGTGACATCGCCCCGAAGTTGTGGCAGAATCTATTTCAGGAAGTCGGACTAAAAGCCGACGATCTAGGTGTTAGCTACATAACACTATTCACATAAAAGGAAATCATGAGCATGAACCAGACAACGGCGTCTGGCGATCGACTCACGTTGATCTGCGGATCTGGTAACCAAGCGGTTACTCAGAAGCAAGCAGACATGTGGTTGCGCCAGCGACAAGCACTAGCCAACAACTCAGAACGCAAGGCTCCCGCCCTAGCGAGCTAGAGACAACCACAACAAAGCGAACACTAGTAGGGCTGCGCCTGATGCGAATCGGTGGCCCTATTTCGCCTTTTTCGGTTTATGGCGCCTGCAGGTGACGAACGTGCTCGGCGTGAACCGCTGTTCTATTCTCGGATCTCCCACAGAACCGCATTCGTTGAGGGTGCACGAGCCAGCTCACGCATTGCCGGAAAGAGCCATGCTTGGAGGGCGTTGAGGTCTTCGTCTTGTGGCCAACGAACAACCAAGCCTCGGCGCGGATGGTCTTGAACCACGCGGGCCGTCTTTGGACCAAACAGGTCGGCTTCTTTGAGTTGGGCAGCTGCTTTGGTACCAGCTTGATGTTGGATACCGACCTCGAGCAGATAGTCGACATCTTTGGTCGGCGACATGATCGTTGCTAGAGGATTTGCTGGACCGCGCGCTGCCAAGAATCCAAAGAGCGGAGAGTCTGGAATGGTGTTCTCATCTTCGATTGGTTCGAAGGACAAATTGACCCAGCTCCCAGGGTTTGCCAACACCCTCGAAAACAATGTGAGAGCGGATGCGAGATCGTGAGCGTCGAAACGGCCTGCTGTACCTTCCATACGATCTACGCTACGGCTATGACCACCACTTCCCCGCTCCGCTTCGCAGCAACTTGCATGGCCCTTAAACAAGGCCAAGGCAGCCAAATCGAGGTGTTGATGGTGCGTCGCAACCCCGAACTCAGCTTTGGCGGCATGTGGACGTTCCCGGGCGGTGTTGTTGAAGAGGCAGACGGGGAAATGCCCGATGTGTCAGATGGCTTTGACGAAGACACGATGCGATGGGAGGACCCGTCGGTTGTGGCGACGGCAGCAAACGCGGCGGTACGCGAGGCTCGGGAGGAAACAGCGCTGAACTGCGCTGTTAGCTCGCTGACGTGGTTCTCTCACTGGCTTCCGCCAAAGGTCGGCCCGCCAAAGCGCTTTGGCACCTGGTTCTTTCTCGCTCCGGAACACGCTGGGACCGTCGTGGTCGATGACACCGAAAACGACGAAGCCCGATGGGTGTCGGCTGCGACGGCATTGGAGGAGAGCGCTGCTGGCAGGTTCCCGCTGGCCACACCAACGTGGGTCACGCTCGACGACTTGGCTCAGGCAACCGACATTGCGTCGCTGATCGACCACGCGCTTACTCAGGGACCGAGTTGGTATCACACCCGAAAGCTGGTTTCGGCCGATCCATCGGCGCCGCCGGTGATGGGTTGGCCGGGAGACGCTGGCTACGAGTCAGAAAACGCGGACGAGCCGGGCGCTCGCAACCGTGTCGTGACGAACAAGAAGTTCGAGATAGTTGAGCGCGTGCGCTCTGTGTGACGGTTGAGCGCGTGCGCTCTAGGTGACGTTGTGTCCCAGTGCCTTGGCAGCGCGCGTCTCGGCCACCTTGCGACGACCGATGATCGGCGTGGTGGGCGCAAACCCTGCGGCTGCCCGCTCCGACTCAGACTCGCCACCCCAAAAGCCCAGCTCGAGGTTGCTGCGTGCGTAACTTTGGCAACGCTCTCGGACGTCGCAGGTTTCGCAAATTACCCGTGCCTTCGTTTCGCGGCGGACCCGTGCTTCAGGTCGCTCTGCAAACGGAGCAAAAAACAGGTCGCTGTCTCCAGCGCAAGCTCCTTCAGCCATCCAAGTTGTTGTCTCGGTTGCTGCCGCTAGACGTGCATCGATCATCGTTGTGTCTATCCCTCCGAGGGCAGGACGACGACGATCGGGGTGAACCCGCCACGCGCCCAATTACCCTCTAACTCCACTCTTGCCTTCAAGATGATGCGCGCACTTCGCGCCGACTTTCCAATAGTTTCCCGCGAAACCCATATCTGAATTAGAGATAGGGTGACTTATTGAGCGCTAGCACAAGCAGTCCACTTTGTCCAAAATCAACTACCGAGCGGTAATTTACGTAGTCCAGATTACCCAGTCCGGCCTAGACTCACAGGCACAACACCCTTCTGAGAGGACCCAAAATGGCTGAAGCCGTGATCGTTGCCGCATCGAGAACTCCGATAGGTCGAGCGGGCAAGGGTTCCCTCGTGGAAGCCCGACCCGACGATCTTTCCGCATTCATCATCAAAGACGTCCTGAGCAAAGTTCCCGAACTCCCTGCCGATCAAGTCGAAGACGTCCTGTGGGGTATTGGACAACCTGGCGGCGAGGGCGGTTACAACATCGCTCGCGTATCGGCGCTCATGGCCGGTCTCGAGGCTCCGGGCGTGACCGTCAACCGCTATTGCAGTTCATCGCTTCAGACAATTCGTATGGCCGCACACGCCATAAAGGCTGGTGAGGGCGACGTATTCGTTGCTGGCGGCGTCGAGACGGTCAGCCGCTACGGCGAAGGCTATTCAGACTCGGGAAGTCACAACGAGCACTTCTCCGACGCTGAAGCACGAACGGCGGAGCGCACCGGGCCTGGAGCGGACTTATGGGAAGCTCCAGACGTCCCCGACATCTACATCGCTATGGGCCAGACCGCAGAAAACGTCGCACAACTCACCGGCATCAGCCGTGAACGCCAAGACGAATGGGGTGTTCGCTCACAGAACCGCGCAGAGGAAGCCCGTAACCGTGGC
>CAZHUR010000148.1:0-6598 GCA_964535395.1 uncultured Acidimicrobiales bacterium | reverse complement strand
CCCGAAGATGACGCCGCCGATGATCGCAACGAGCGCAAGACCGAAGCCCCACATGACGATCGGGCGAAGGAAGGAGAGATCCTTACGGGTGAAAAGACCAATGCCGGTCAGGATGGCGAAGAGAACTCCTGTGACGACGGCTGCTTGAAGGACGGTTCCTTCGCCTCCGTCTTGCTGAAATACATAGGAGAGGAAGGGCGCAAAGATCAACGCCTGGGCGAAGGCACTGCCAAAGAGGCCAAGGTACTGGCGAGGTGGGTTTTGCAGATCCGCTGCGGCGCTGCTCGCAAACGCCTGGACGATCATCACACCACCGAGCATCAGGAGCCAGCGGCCACCGCCACCCACGAAGAAGAAATCGCGAAGTGCGGCAGCGATTCCAGTGACGAAGAGCACTGCTTCAACCGCCACAAACGCTGCGAGAGCGAGGGCGACGTGTTGGTAGACCAACCCGACGAAGGTGGCACGGTCGGTCTCGGGCGCCTGAATTGCAGGAATTGGTTGGTACGTATCTTGGAAGCTCACGGAAAAGGGTCCTTTCTGAGCGATATCAACAGTTTAAGGCCCCGCCACCGTCGATGATCAGCCTTCCTAACGCTCTTTTCGACATTTTTCATCCAGACTTGGAGGTGATGTCAACACAACACAGCCCACTGACGGTCTCGGTAACCCGCGAAATTGTTGAGAGTCAGCACCTCGTCGACTGTGCTGTGATGTCCAGAGACGGACTAGAAATGTCCTTTGGAGACATCGATCGAGCTGTCATTGCGCGCTCGTCGCTCAAGCCCATCCAGGTGTTGCCACTCGTGAGTTCCGGAGCCGCAGACGCGTTCGGGTTCACCGACGAAGACATTGCGCTCGCCGCAGCGAGTCACAGTGGCGAACCCCGACACATCGAACGAGTTCGGTCGATGCTCGACAAGATCGGTCTCGACGAGACCGTCCTCGAATGTGGAGCGACTCGAACAATCGGTGAGGAGGCCGCAGATGCGATCCTCAGCAGCGGACAGCAGTTCCAGCGCATCCACAATTGCTGTTCGGGAAAGCACACCGGTTTTCTCGCGATTGCCCGACACCTCAACGTCGATCCCGCGGGGTATATCCAGCCCGAACACCCGGTTCAGGGCCTCATCACAAGAACCGTCGCCATGTTCACCGGGATCGATCTCTCCACCCAGGTTCCCGGTATCGATGGATGTGGAATACCCACCTTTGGAATCCCACTCTCAAACCTCGCTCTGTCGATGGTTTACCTCAATACCCCCAGCTTGGTGAGCGGGCAGGATGACGCGACCGCTGCGGCCTGTCGGCGTGTCGTCGATGCGTTGAGCGCAAACCCGTACTGGATATCGGGCGAAGGTCGAGACGAGGTGGCCCTGTCCGCTCGTGCAACCGAAACTCACGTAGCGAAGATCGGCGCCGAAGGAGTATTTATGGCCTCCCTTCCCGAACGCGGTTTGGGCGTTGCCCTCAAGGCGCGGGACGGAGCAAAGAGGGCCGCTAGTCGTGCAATTGAAGCAATTCTGGAAGAACTTGGCGCGCTGTCTCCCGCTGCGATTGACCCCATGGTGACGAACGCGGACGGTACGGTTGTGGGAACTATGGATGTGAGCTGGTCATGACCGCCTACGACGAACCAACCCAAACGGGTCACGACGTTACGGTCTTTTCCGCGGACTCGGCCGCCACCAACGTCGTGTCGTCGATCGCCGAAACGTGGCGATATCGAAGCTTTGTTTCGTACATGACCAAGCGCGACCTGAGGACGACCTACCTGCGCAGCTACTTCGGTTGGATCTGGTCGCTGATCAACCCAATCGCCGAAGTTCTCATCTACACCCTTGTTTTCGGCGTGCTCCTCGATGTGGCGCGTGCGGTGCCCGACGCCCCGAACGGGTTCAATTCATTTCCCCACTTTCTGCTCTCAGGCTTTGTTACGTGGGGATTCTTCAGGATGGTTTCGACCAAAATTCTGAACAGCTTCGTGGGCACGGTGAAGCTACGAAGAAAGCTCTACTTCCCTCCAGCGGCCATCGCGGTCTCGACGACGCTCAGCACGATGGTTCAGTCATCGATGCTCATCGTCGTGCTCTTTGTCTTCTTCGCCCTTTGGGGCCACTTCACCATCCACGCGGTTGTGATTATTGCAGCAGCGGTGTTTGCTTCGGCGATTGGACTTGGCGTTGGCCTGGGACTGGCAGTGTTCAATAGCCGGTACAAAGACGTGGGGTATCTGTACTCGATCTTCATGAGGCTCGGCTTCTACCTCCTGCCGCTGATCTGGCCGATCGAATCGGCCGCTGGACGATTCGGTGGTGCACCGTGGCTCGAACCATTCGTCACGTCCAACCCGCTCGCGAGATTGATCGGCTTTGGGCGCACGGGCATCTTGTTCCAGCGTTGGCCGCCACTGAGCGAGTGGATTTTTCTTTCTGGATTCTCGCTATTTGTTCTCCTGGCCGGCTGGGCGATCTTTGCCCGCGTTTCACCCGATGTTGCTGAGGGCCTCTAGCGATGTCCGAGATCGACGACCCGAACTTCGCCATCAGAGCTGAGAACATCTCAAAGAAGTTCCTGCTCGGACGGCGAAGTACCAGTATCAAGGATCGTCTCACTGGTTTCAGCGAGAAGAATCTTGAAGAGTTCTGGGCGTTCAAAGATGTTTCGGTCAGCGTGCCAAAAGGATCGATGCTTGGAATCATTGGACGGAACGGGTCGGGAAAGTCGACTTTCTTGCGTGCGCTCTGCGGCGTCTACCGTCCAACGACGGGCCGTGTTCTGGTGCGCGGTCGGGTTACGGCGCTACTCGAGCTTGGGGCGGGTTTTCACCCCGAGCTAACCGGTCGCGAGAACATCTACATGAATGGCTCTGTCGTCGGTCTCGATCGTGACTACATGGACAACGTGATGGACGAGATCATCGAGATGGCCGACATTGGATCGTTCATCGATGCCCCGATCGAGACGTACTCGAGCGGAATGCGGGCCAGGCTTGGATTCGCTGTGTCGGTGCAGATGCAACCTGAGATCCTGCTCGCTGACGAGATCACTGCGGTTGGTGACATCACCTTTAAGAAGCATGGCGTCAAGCGCATGGACGAGTTGCGAGATGGCGGAGCAACGATCGTGCAGGTTTCGCACAGTCTGCCGATGCTCGAGGCGAACTGTGATCAAATCCTGTGGCTTCATCACGGGCAGGTCAGGCGATTGGGTGATCCAACAGAGGTCATTGAGGAGTACAAAGACTTTGCTTCGGTCGATCAGTCTGGCCGGATCATCGGCAACGACGAGGTCATCCCAGGACAGTCAAAGGCCCTCGACCTGAACGACATCAGCCAAAAACAGGCAACGGTCACTCGGGCGTTGTCGGTGGAAGAGGTCAACTCAGATTGGTTCGAAGACATGTCCTTTGTTGGGACTTCTGTCAGCGAATTGATCGCGGGTAGGCCTGCGGTCATCGCAGCCAAACTCGCTCCTGCCCGAGACCTGTCCAACCCCACACTTCAGGCGGTTGTTCTAAACGGCGGAGGTAAGGCAACCGGGTTTGTCTACCAGTCCGACCTCTTCCATAACGGCGACTTTAGCGCACCGATCGAGGCATCGATCGAGGAGTTGACGTTGCCCGGCGGTCGTTACATCATTCGCATGGAGTTGCTCGAAGACGGCAAACTCGTGGCAATGCGCCATCTTCCGGTATTGGTTCGACATCCAAAGAGTGAGCGGCGCGTTTCTCAGCTCGAAGCCCGATGGGGCGTGGCAGCGCCTCAGCTGTAGGCGTCTCCAACACCGACCGAGTCCAGGTTAGGGACACCTTGCTCGATAGACTGACGCAGTGCGCTTTCTACTGCTCAATGGTCCCAATCTAAATCTGTTAGGGAGTCGCGAACCCGACGTTTACGGCACGACGACGCTCGCTCAGATCGAGGCAGAACTCAGTGAGCGTGCAAGCGGCCTTGGCGATGAAATTCGAGCGTTCCAGAGCAACGGTGAGGGTGCTCTGGTCGACCAGCTTCACGAGGCGAACGGGTGGGCTGACGGAGCCTTGTTTAACCCGGGCGGCTACACCCACACTTCGGTTGCGCTCCGCGATGGCATTGCTGCGGTCGACTATCCGGTGGTCGAAGTTCACCTGTCGAACCCGGCAGCGCGAGAGGACTTTCGCCACACGTCCCTGATAGCCGGGGTGTGTGTTGGCACCGTTGCTGGTTTTGGTGCTGCGAGCTACCACAGCGCCTACTCGGCACTTCGCTCGACGCTCGAACAGGGCCAGCAGGGAGATTCGTAGTGGCGAACGTATCGATCGTCGGTGCTGGGCTTGCAGGTCTTGCTGCTGCCGTATCGCTGTCGGACAAAGGCAATGAGGTCACCATCCTCGAGGCGAGTGACGGCGTGGGCGGCCGAGTCCGCACCGACGCCGTAGATGGCTACCTACTAGACCGTGGCTTTCAGATCTTGCTCACGGCTTATCCCGTTGCGCAGCGAGTCTTCGATTACGACGCTCTAGACCTCCGTCGTTTCCAGGCAGGTTCATTCGTGCAGCTCGATTCGGGTCGAGTGCGAGTCGGGGACCCACTTCGCCAACCGGCCGACCTCCTCGAAACAGTGCAGGCCCCGATTGGTTCGATGATCGACAAGGCGCGCCTTTTGCAGTGGCGTAGATCGGTGATGTCTGGAACGATCGACGAACTCTGGAGCAAACCTGAGTGCACAACCGCGACCCGGTTTCGAGATCTGAAGTTCTCCGCGGAGTTCATTGAGCAGTTTCTCGAACCTCTCTTCGTTGGTATCACGCTCGACCCTGACCTCACCATCACGAGCCGCTTCACCGAATTTGTGTTCCGCATGCTTAGCTCTGGCTTTGGCGCGGTTCCGCTCAACGGGATGGGCGCGCTCGCTGAGCAGTTGACGGAACGACTCGATTCGAATGCCATCCGTCTATCTACGCCGGTTGAATCGGTCACGGCCACGTCGGTCACGACCGCTGGTGGCGAGACTATCGAGAGCGACGCTGTCATTGTTGCGACCGACATGGACGCATCGAAGGACCTTGCTGATACGCCCTCCTTTGAGTGGAGTGGCGTAACGACGCACTGGTTCAGTTCTGATGCAGCCCCTTACGACGAGCGGTTGTTGTTCTTGAACGGCACAAAGGAAGCGCCCATCAACAACGTGGCGGTGATGTCCAACGTGTCGCCTCGGTATGGGCCTGCGGGCAAGCATCTCACTGCAGTTTCCTATCCAGGGGTCGGCACAGCCGATGAGCCAACCGTTCGCCGTCAGCTTCGAGGCTGGTTCGGTGGGGGAGTCGACGAGTGGCAACTCATCCGTACCGACGAGATCTCGCGAGCTCAGCCCCGTCACCTCCCCGGTGAAGCAGTGCCCGCTCTGTCGAAACTTGATGATGGCATCTTTGCTGCCGGTGACCACCGCTACAACTCTTCGATCAACGGGGCGCTTCAGTCCGGCCGATCGGCTGCTCGATCAGCGCTGGCTCACATCAGACAACGGTAAGAGCTTCCCGAAACGTTTTCGGTGTTATCGAGAACGCACGGAGTGCTTCTTGAGACGCGTCTGGGCAGGGATTGTGTCGTGGTTGGAGCAGCACTCCTTCGATGTTTGTGGTGTTGTTTATGTTGTTCGTGGGGCGCACGCGGTGTCTTGTGGATAAATGACGGCGAGCGACGTCCGTCACATTTGTCGTCGTAACACAATCGTAATGTTCACGTTCGGTGGTCAGGCGCAAGGCTTGTTCCGTGGTTACTTGCGTGTTCCTGACGCGCGCCCGGAGGTGATGTCTCACCGAACGTGAAACCGCCGGTTATTCACAAAGAAGAACTTGAACCATGTAATTACACCGCTGTAACCTGGCAATCCGCCCGACTGGGGAGTCGGGTTGCAACAGGGCTGGGCTTTACAGGGAATTAGGAACTTGAGATGAGTGAAGAGCGCGGAATGACCGCCGTATTGAGTGCTGCTGACGCAAAGGAAGCGTCCGACGATGTGTCTTTGGGGATGCATGTTCGTAAACGCAACGGAGCGTTAGAACCCGTCGATCTGAACAAGATCGTGAACGCTGTAGCACGCAGTTCTGAGGGCTTGCTCAACGTAGACGCAATGAGGGTCGCCACACGGACGATCTCAGCACTCGCCGATGGCGCAACCACCCGTGAACTCGATGAGCTCTCGATCCGCACCGCTGCGGGGTTCATGGTCGAGGAGCCGAACTACTCAAAGCTCGCCGGGCGCCTCCTAGCGACCTATATCGACAAAGAGGTTCGCAACCAAAACATCCCGTGGTTTTCCGAATCGGTGCGTGTTGGACACACGCTTGGCCTCATTGGTGACGACACGGCAAAGTTCGTCGAGGACAACGCTCCCGCACTGAACGCTGCGATCAACACCGACAGAGATCGCAAGTTCGAGTTCTTTGGACTTCGCACTGTCTATGACCGTTACTTGCTCCGTCACCCCGAGACGCGCGAGGTCACCGAGAACCCGCAGTACTTCTTCTTGCGTGTCGCCTGTGGCCTCTCCAAGGACGCCGACGAAGCCATTCGCTTCTACGACCTCATGTCGAGCCTTGCTTACCTGCCGTCGA